>JAWOHC010000093.1:0-20199 GCA_046496275.1 Gillisia sp. | reverse complement strand
AGTGAAATTTTAGAATCTTTATTTTCGATTACTTCCTGATTCTTTACATAAAGGTCCTCCAGAATCCCTGTTCGAACCTGGGTTGAAAGCAACGCCATATCTCCATTTGGACTGGATCCCTGATGAACGATAAGCGTAGATTCATTAAGAGGCTGGATATCTTTTAATTGTTCCCTCCAGGTTTGAATAGTTTCTTCAGGAACCGGAGCCCCTATTAAATAAACTTCAATCTCTTTTTTATTATAATCCTGCGTAGTTTTAATTTTCTCTGTTCCGGTATACCGCACAACGTCTGTTAGGAATTCCTTTGCGCTGGTTTCAAAAAATTGCTTCTGTAAAAGATTTACAAAAAGAATAACACTTGGTATCATTACAATAATAGCAATCGTGGATGCAATTTGCGCAGTGCGCTTTCTTTTTTTACTGTTTACATATTTAACCAAAGGAAAATTAAGCAGTTTAGAGACCACAAATGTAGTAAGAGCTATGAAGACAGCATTTATGGAAAAGAGATAGATGGCTCCCCCGGCATATGCCCAATTTCCAATGGCAAGGCCATATCCAACGGTACACAACGGAGGCATAAGGGCAGTAGCAATAGCCACTCCAAAGATCACACTTGCTATGGTGCCTTTTTTTGTTTTAGCTACAATCAATGCCAAACCACCAAATATGGCCACTAACACATCCAGAATTGTAGGATATGTCCTGGCGATTAACTCGGGGGTTTCTGCTGTTATAGGAGAAATCAAAAAATAAATATAGGCCGTTAATACACTTAGGAATACCATCACCCCAAGATTGATAAAAGATTTCTTTAAAGTCTCCACATCATTGATAGCAACAGATAACCCTACACCCACTATAGGTCCCATAAGTGGAGAAATAAGCATAGCTCCAATCACAACCGCAGCACTGCTTACATTTAAGCCTATAGAGGCCACAAATATGGAAAAGATAAGGATCCATGCATTATGCCCCTTAAAGGAAATATCTTTTTTTATAGCTTCTAAAGTTGCTTCCCTATCGGTATCATGCCTTATATCCAGTAATTCTGATGCAAAGGCCTTAATACCGGCCCATATCCCACTTACATGTGAATGCTCATTTTTTTTAGGATCCTGAAGCGGAATATCACTACTGAAATTATCCTTATTTTCCATATTTATCCTAAATTTTCACCAAATTTCTCCATCACCTTGCTCCTGATCTCCTTTATTTCCTGTTCCTTTTCTTTTGGCACAATCATTAAAACTTCCTTATCATCCACTATAATATAATCTTCAAGCCCGTCTATAACAACCACTTTTGGAGCGTGAGTATATATTAAATTCTTTTTTGCATCCATAGGAAATAAATGGGCGCTTATTACTGCATTTTCATCCTTGTCCTTTGCGAGTTCGTGATATAATGCTCCCCAGGTCCCAAGGTCATTCCAATCAAATGAAGCCGGTATCACCCGCACGGCATCCGATTTTTCCATTACTGCATAATCCACAGAAATATTCTGGGTTTCCGGATAGGCCTCTTCAATAAATTCCTCTTCCTCAGGAGTGTTCAGTTTTTCGATTCCTTTTTCAAAAAGCCCCATCATTTCCGGCTGATATTTTGAAAACGAATCAATAATAAAGGAAACCTTCCAAATAAAAATCCCTGCATTCCATAAATAATTCCCCTCTTCAAGGAATTTTTTGGCGTTTCGAAGGGTAGGCTTTTCAGTAAATTTTTCTACTCTATAGAAACTTTTGTCTTCTTCTTTCTCGTATTTAATGTATCCAAATCCTGTATTTGGAGTTGTGGGTTTAATTCCAAGAGTGATTAATATATTTTCACGGGAAGCCTCCTCAAACGACTTTTTTATATCGTTGATAAAATTTTCCTGTTGCTGTATCCAATGATCACTGGGCACAACCAACATTACCGCATTCTTATTCTGCTTATGGATCTTTAATGCTGACAGTAGGATACACGGAGCTGTATTGCGCATCGCAGGCTCGAGTATAATTTGAGCATTCGTAATTTTGGGCAATTGCTCTTTGACAAGATCCAGGTAGGAATGATTGGTTAAAATAAGGATGTTCTCCCTGGGAACCACATGTGCCAGCCTTTTAAATGTGCGCTGAAGCAAGGTTTCCCCGGACCCCATCATATCGTGGAATTGTTTTGGAAAGGCAGCAGTGCTCACCGGCCAAAACCTGGACCCCACTCCTCCGGCCATTATTACCGCAAAATAATCCTTATTATAATTATCCATTCTACTAAATTTAAAATTGAAGAAAACCTTAGCCTACCAAAAGTTCTACCTGGGCGTTGGGCTGGAAAAGATACATCTTTCCTGTTTCCACTTCAAGACATTCATACCGTTTTCTGAGCTTTTGGCCTTTCTTAAAAATTTTTCCATTATAAATTTTGAATAATCCTCCTGCGGGAAGCTCAAAAATATAATTTTTATCATTCTCCGGGTCAAATTTTTTGAGTGCAACAGAAAGATACGCGTCGGTATCACTGCTTGCCTTTGGATTTTTAAAATGACTTGCAATTATTGGCAGCAATTGAACCGGGAAAATCTCAGGCCTTATAAATGGCAACATCATTTGCTGAAACGTAAATTTCCACTCATTCCCGTGGGGTTTTATCATTCTTCCAAATCTCTCAAAAGCCAGCAAATGGGATATCTCATGAATTAAAGTAATTAAAAACCTGTACTCATTCAAATTGGCATTTACCGTTATTTGATGAATCCCATCAGGCATTCTTCTGTAATCTCCATGACGTGTTACCCGCTCGTTTACAATCTTGAGGTGGATCCTGTTTTCCTTAACCATCTCAAAAACGGGAGCAACTGCGTGACTGGGTAGATATTTTTCAAGTATATCACTCATCCTTTTTTTACCTAGGGAGTACTATTGGAAACCTGTAACAGCTTCCCGTTATAATATTTATTCGCTGTTAAACTAAAATCTACTATATATTGTGCCATTTCGGCTGCACTTAACGGTGCCTGATATCCAGGAAAAGCCTCTTCCAGCATTTCGGTTTGTACTGCCCCAAGAGCAAGGACATTAAAAGACGGCCCATCCTCTTTATACTCTTCAGCAAGCATTTCTGTAAGGCTAATAAGCGCTCCTTTGCTTGAACTATAAGCCGAAAGTCCCGGAAATTTAACACTTCCCTGTACTCCGCCCATACTGCTTATATTCACCACATGACCGGCTTTACCCATAAATGGAAGCACTTTTTGAATTAGTCCAACAACTCCAAACACATTGGTGTCATAAATCCTTTTAAACTCAGCTATGCTGGATTCTATAAAAGGTTTATTAAGAATCGCTCCGGCATTGTTTATCAAAACATCTACCCTTTCCCATTTGGACTGAATAAATACATACACCTCCTGCAAGGAAGCTTCATTGGTGATATCACAGGATAAAGCAGTTACATTTTCTAGATTCAGCTCCTTTACAGGTTGAATGTTTCTGGATAACGCCAATACCTGATGTCCTGCATTTGAAAATAATCTTACCATTTCCAATCCTATTCCCCTACTGGCACCAGTAATTACTATATGCTTCATTATCAATTGAGTTTTATTTCTTTTTCTGAAGTATTTGTCATTCTTAGAAGACCGGGAATAACTCTTTCAATGAGCTCTGCCATATGTGTAATATCCATTTTATCGGCCTCGTCAGAAACATGATGGTAATACTCGTAATTGGTAAAATCGAAGGTGCTTATGGTTTGGGCAGGAACATTAAATTCCTGATAAAAAGAATAATTATCACTTCGTCTGAAAAGACTGTATTCTTTGGCTTGCGGCAAAAATCCAAGAATTTCAGCTTCAGAATATTCATTGAACTTTTCAGCTAAATTGGAATTTTCATATCCGGTTAGATAAGCGAGGTGATCCTTGCCTTGCATTGGAACGCCAATCATTTCAAAATTCACCATCGCATAAAGGTCAAGATCTTCAGCCTTTAAGCGTTTAGCTATATGCTTTGCTCCCTGCAGGCCCATTTCTTCTGCAGAAAAAAGGATAAAAAGAATACTTCTTTTATTAGTCTTCAATTTTGAAAATTGATTTGCCAGTTCCATCACGGCAACCGTTCCTGCAGCATTATCATTAGCGCCATTTGCAATGGAATCATTACCCACAACTTTCCCTAACCCGATATGATCATAATGCGCGCCCAGAATGATAAATTCCTTTTTCAGTTCCGGATCATTTCCTTCCAGAAAACCAATGACGTTAAAGCCGGTTCTATCGGCAACTTCAAATGAATCCCTGTAGGTTTCGTAATAAGGTTTAATGTTGTTTTTTTTGAAATAAGCTTCAATATAACTGGCCGCTTTATCGATACCCTCGGTACCGGTTTCGCGTCCCCTTAACTCATCTGAAGCAAGGAATTCCAGTTTTTCTTGTACAGATGCTTCGCTTATGGTGATATCCAAAAGTGTTGCACTTGACATGTTCTCTGCAATTATCACATGCTCGCTATTGGAATTCTTTGATGAATTGCAGGCTCCAAATGCGATCAAAGCTGCAAATACACCTATTTTATATATATTTTTTCTCATAAAGTTAAAGATAAAAAAATCCCGCTATAGTGCGGGATTTTGTGAAATTTTATTCCGTTTTTGAAAATTATTTAAGCCAGCATTGTTACCGGGTTCTCCAGGTAGTTTTTTAATGTTTGAAGAAATGCTGCTCCTGTTGCTCCATCCACAGTCCTGTGATCGCAAGCCAGGGTAACTTTCATCGTATTCCCAACAACTATTTGCCCGTTCATCACAACCGGCTTTTCCACGATAGCTCCTACAGATAGGATCGCCGAATTAGGTTGATTTATAATACTTGTAAATTCAGTAATCCCAAACATTCCAAGATTTGAAACGGTAAAAGTACTTCCTTCCATTTCCTGGGGTTGCAGTTTTTTATTTCGTGCTTTTCCTGCAAGATCCTTTACATTGGCTCCAATTTGAGTCATAGACATTTGATCTGCATATTTAAGAACAGGCACTACAAGACCATCTTCTACCGCTACAGCCACACCCATATGGATATGCTTCGCGATTTTGGTGCTCTCCCCTGTCCATTGGGAATTAACCCTTGGATGTTTTCTTAGCGCCATAGCCGAAGCTTTGATCACCATATCATTAAAGGATACTTTCACATCTGGCAATTCATTTATCTGCACTCTTGAAGCCATTGCTGTCATCATGTTCACCTCTATTGTAAGGTAATAATGAGGAGCAGTAAATTTGGATTCCCCCAATCGTTTCGCGATGGTTTTGCGCATTTGAGAATTTTTTATGTCCTCAAATTCCTCTTCCCCGGCAGGGACATAAGGTTTAACCGCAGGTTTTTCAGCAGCGGGTTTCTCTACACTCGCGGGTGCTGATGCTGTTTTTTCTGAAGGCTTATAGCTTTCAATATCTTTTTTGACAATACGGCCATTTTCACCGGAACCATCAATATCGGCCAGATCAATACCTTTGTCTTCTGCCATCTTTTTTGCAAGAGGAGAAACAAAGATTCGACCGCCATCACGTGTTTTTGTTTCTTTTTTGCTTTCTTCGGAAGTATCCTTATCAGAATCAGATGAACCTTCTTCTTTGGCTTTTGAAGGTTTTCCCTTAGATGCGCCAGAAGTTTTACCAATATTGGAAACATCCGTTCCTGCCGGGCCAATTATAGCCAGAAGACTGTCCACTTTAGCGGTTTCACCTTCCTGAATTCCAATTTTAAGAAGTACACCATCATAGAAAGATTCAAATTCCATCGTAGCTTTATCTGTTTCAATTTCAGCTAAGATGTCTCCTTCTTCTACTTTATCACCTTCTTTCTTGATCCATTTTGCAACTGTACCCTCTTCCATGGTATCGCTCAATCGCGGCATGTTAATCACCTCAACTCCTTCAGGAATAGCTCCGTCCCCGGATTCTTCATCAGCATCCTCTTCTTCAGAATCCGCATCTTCACTTTTCTCTTCAGATTTTTCCTCTTTTTTTGCCTTTGGCGTATCGCTGGATTTATCTTCTGCTTTTTTCCCGCCTTTTAACAAGTCGGAAATATCCTCACCTTCTTCACCAATAATGGCTAAAAGTGTATCTACAGGAGCTGTTTCTCCTTCCTCAATCCCAATGTGCAACAACACACCATTATAAAAGGATTCGAATTCCATTGTGGCCTTATCGGTTTCAATTTCAGCTAAAATATCGCCTTCTTCTACCTTATCTCCTTTTTTCTTCAGCCATTTCGCGACAACACCTTCTTCCATGGTATCGCTCAATCGCGGCATATTTATAACTTCAGCCATAATTTACTCTATTTTAGTTGATAAGAATGGATAATCCTTTTGCTCATAAACCACATCGTACATAACATTTGGATCAGGAAAATCAGATTCATCAGCAAATTTCTCGCATTCGTTCACCAAATCCTTAACGCGTTTGTCAATTTCCTTGATCTCTTTCTCTGTAGCGTATTTCTTGTCTTTTATAACATCCAACACCTGGGTGATAGGATCAATTTTTTGGTACTCTGCCACTTCATCCTTGGTGCGATATAATTGGGCATCACTCATGGAATGTCCTCTATAACGATAGGTTTTTAATTCAAGCAAAGTTGGCCCCTCCCCTCTACGGGCGCGGCTAATTGCTTCATCCATGGCCTCCGCAACTTTTATAGGGTTCATCGCGTCAACAGGACCACAAGGCATGTCATACCCCAAGCCTAATTTCCATATCTCTGTACTTTTTGCGGTACGTGCGACTGAAGTTCCCATGGCATATCCATTATTTTCAATACAAAAAACAACGGGAAGATTCCACTTAACTGCCATGGTAAGCGTTTCGTGAAGTGAACCCTGCCGGGCAGCACCATCGCCAAAAAAGGTTAGGGTAACCGCGTCGCGTTTAAAATATTTATCGGCAAAAGCAAGACCTGCTCCCAAAGGAATCTGCCCTCCTACAATCCCGTGACCTCCATAAAAACGAAATTCTTTGGAAAAGATATGCATAGAACCTCCCAATCCCTGGGAAGTACCGGTTTTTTTTCCGTAAAGCTCTGCCATTACACGTCTTGGATCAACCCCCATACCAATGGGCTGTACGTGATTCCTGTAGGCTGTGATCATTTTATCTTTGGTAAGATCCATCGCATGTAGAGATCCGGCCAGAATAGCTTCCTGCCCGTTGTATAAGTGCAGGAATCCCCTTACTTTTTGCTGAATGTAAACCTGCGCCAGTTTATCTTCAAACTTGCGCCAAAACAGCATATCCTCGTACCACTTTAAATAGGTGGCTTTGGTAATTTTCTTCATTTACAAATAAATTTAAGACGGGACAGTGGATTTTGTCCAGCGGAATACAAAAATACTATTTTCAATATGAATGGAAAACAGTTTTTTATATTAAAAAAAACGAAAACGTTATAGAAAGGAGTTATCGAAGCCCAGAGGCAATAAATTCTTTAAAGAATTGGACCTTACAACTTTCCCGCTTGCACCCATAAAATAGATTTCTATAGGTTCGTCCTGCTTGACCTCATACTCTGCAACCGCCTGGCGGCAAGCTCCACAGGGTGGCACAGGAGTGATCATGCTGTGCATTAAGGATTTGGCAGAAATCACAAGTGTTTTGATAATGGCATCAGGATATTTGGATCCCGCATAATAAATCGCAGTGCGTTCTGCACAAAGTCCGGAAGGATAGGAAGCATTTTCCTGGTTGCTTCCGGTAATAACTTCATTGTTATCCAATAGTATCGCAGCTCCCACATGGAATTTTGAATAAGGAGCGTACGCATTATCCCTTGCCTCTATAGCCATCTCCATTAATTCTTTTATTTCTGCTGGAATGTCTTCGAAGGAATCGTAGATATCCAAATCGCAAGTAATCGTAATTGATTTCATGTGTTTATATTATAGCTTTAGCGGAAACATGCCACATCCATATAAGTCCTTTCCTGTGTGAGAAATTTTTTCTCACGGATGTTTCATTAAATATTTTTTTTCGCAGACCCTGAATTCAGAATTATTTAGAACAAAGATAGATAGGAAGCTTTTGTTTTGCTCTTCTAAAAATCTGCATATTGTTCACCAAAATTAAATGTCAATCCAAATCTCAGAGTTCCATCAAGCGGGCTCACGACATTGGAGGTGGAAAACAAATAAGAAATATCTATGATCACCGGAGCATATTTAAAACCTGCGCCTATGGCAACAAATTTCCTTGATCCCTTGGTGTCGCTCTCATTAAAATATCCTGATCTTAAGGAAAATGCATCCCTAAAAACATACTCGGCCCCCAACGCCCAGGTAATTTCCCTCATTTCTTCTCCAAAACCGCCAGGAGCATCTCCAAAAGATTTAAAGATTCCCTGAATAGCCCCTATATCATTATACCTTCGTTCATCTTCGCTATCTATAACGCCATCCCCATTAAAATCCTGAGGAGTTGGCACAAGCAGTTTATTAAACTCCAGGTAGGTCCCTAATTTGTTGTCCACATCAAAAATAAATTCAAATCCGGCACCGGCTTTTAAATTTGTAGGGATGAAATTTTCCTGTCCTACTTCGTCATACTTTAATTTGGGCCCAATATTGGAGATATTAGCTCCTGCACGAAATATTCCATCAAAACCTGAATATACTATTGGTTTGGTTTGATAAAAAGCCGCAATATCAACTCCAAAAGTGGAAGCTGCGGTTGCATCCTCACTATTTACAGCAAGTTTTAGATCAGATCTAAGATATCTACCGGCAACAGCCAAGGAAAAAACCTCGCTTAAGCGCAAGGAATAAGATAGATCCATAGTCAGTTCATTTGGGCTAAGCAATAAAGGTAGCTCTTCAAACCCTCCCTGGGTCTCAATAGAACCTAAACTAAAATACCTCAGACTTGCCGCTATTGCGCTTCGCTCATCAAGTCTATTGAAATAAGTAAGATTCCCTAAGAATATATCATTCACAATATTACTCAAATATGGAGTGTAGGAAACTCCTATCCCCTGTTTGCTTTTTATAAACGCAAACTTGGCTGGATTCCATTGTTGTGAAAAAGCATCGGCAGAAGTCGCAACCCCCTGGTCACCCATCCCTGCTCCCCGGGCATCTGCCGCGATCAACAAAAATGGTACTGCGGTTGTGATAACCCTATCTCTCTCTCCCTGAGCGTAACCCTGAAGATTTGATAAAAAGGCAACCCCTAGAACTAAAAGTGTAATTTTTTTCATCACATTATTTAATGTTTAACAAATATATATTTTTATTCTTGTTATGAGAATAAGCTCTCATCAATTTCCAATAAAATTTATGTAGAATATTTGAATAAGTTCCTCTTTTATAACTATTTTCCTCAATAATTATTGCGCATATTAACAAGTAGCCCTCTTTAAAGCACAAGTTAAAGCTAAAATTGTATTTAAGTCATAGTTTCAGGGGTGTTTCAATCTAATAATCCATCAGCTTATCCTCAAGAATATTAAGTATTTACATGTTTTTGAAACAAATAAAATATTCTTGTACTTTTGGCGTTAATTACTATATTGCAAAGCCTAAATTACTACATAAAGAGAACATAATATGAGGACGAATGTTGCCTTTAAAACACTATTGACTATCGCTATTGGCGCCAGTCTTTTCAGTTGTAATAAATCAGATAATTACAAAAATAGCTCCCGTGCTACCGGCTGGGATATCAATTCCAAAGATGGTGGCTTTCAGTACAATACAAACTACAAGGAACAGGAAACAGGGCCAGGACTTGTGTTTGTAGAAGGTGGTACATTCACTATGGGACGGGTTCAGGATGACGTGATGCACGACTGGAACAACACTCCAACACAACAACACATCCAGTCCTTTTACATGGATGAGACCGAGGTTACCAATATGATGTATATGGAATACCTGGACTGGTTGAAAAATGTATTTCCTCCAAGTCAGGAGAATTATAGAAACATTTACAACGGTGCTGTTCCGGATACCCTTGTTTGGAGAAACCGTTTAGGATTTAATGAAACCATGGTAAATAATTACCTGAGACACCCTGCCTATGCCAATTACCCGGTAGTTGGTGTGAGTTGGATCCAGGCCGCAGAATTCAGTAAATGGCGAACCAACCGGGTGAATGAATTAATGCTGGAGAACAAAGGCTACATAAAGGAAGGAGCCCGATATAATGATATTGACGCTGCCACAACTTTTGACACTGAAACCTATTTAAATGCACCAACAATGGTTTATGGTGGAAATGATGAAATAACCAGAGGGGGTAAGAATGCAGACAAATTAGGAACTGCATCAGACAGTGCAGAAGCAAAAAACATATACATTCAACGAAAAGATGGTGTTTTATTACCTGAATACAGACTTCCTACCGAAGCCGAATGGGAATACGCAGCCTTAGGTCTTGTAGGAATACGTAGCTATAATGCGTATCGAGGAAGAAAAAAATATCCCTGGGATGGACAGTACACCAGGTCCGGAAATGTAAAAAGACAAGGAGACCAACTTGCCAACTTTAAGCAAGGTGCAGGAGACTATGGCGGAATTGCAGGTTGGAGTGACGATGGTGCCGATATTACTGCAGAAGTGAAATCTTATGAAGCCAACGATTTTGGATTATATGATATGGCCGGAAATGTTGCTGAATGGGTTGCTGATGTATACAGACCTATAGTTGATAGTGAATTCAATGATTTCAACTATTATCGCGGAAATGTTTACACCAAAAATGAAATCAATGAAGATGGTTCCGTGAAAATTGTTGCTCCGGATGCTGTTGTTTACGACACTTTAAGCAATGGGAGAATTGTAGCACGTGCCCTTCCCGGAGAAATAGCTCAGGTTCCTATCACAGAAATGGATTCCCATTTAAGAACTAATTTTGATCAAAGCGATAACAGGGATTTCCGTGATGGAGACAAAAGCTCTTCCAGATACTACGAACCATTCAACGAAATATCCAGTCCTTCAAAAAGAATGTATAACTCTCCGCAGTTTGCAACTTCAACAGATAGTTTAGGCAATATTAGCCCTGAAAATGACGAAAACAGAAGAACCACCCTTATCAGCAACGAAGTGCGGGTATATAAAGGAGGTTCATGGAGAGACAGAGCGTATTGGCTGGATCCTGCTCAAAGAAGATATTTCCCTCAGGATATGGCTACGGATTACATAGGATTCAGAAATGCGATGTCCAGAGTGGGTTCTAAATCTAAGAATGAAAATAAAACAGCAAGAAATTAAATTCTTGTAAACTTGTAACAGACGGTTTAAGAAGTAAAGTATTCGTTAGCTGAATTCAGTTTGAAAACAATTGAAAAGGCTTTTAAATTTTAAAACATTGGTTTTAGAATTTAAAAAAGACGAAAACAGAACTTTTTAAACCGTTTCTTTTTTTTTATAATTTTAGCAGATGAACATCGAACAATTACACAAGCTTTTTCTTCAAAGTAACGGGATTGCCACAGACACCCGCACTCTAAAAAAAGATCAACTTTTTTTCGCATTAAAAGGAGAAAATTTCAACGGCAATAAATTTGTTGCTCAGGCACTGGATAAAGGAGCTGCATATGTTGTGATAGATGACCCCGATATGCTGAAAAATGACAGGTGCATTTTAGTGTTGGATGCTTTACTAAGCCTTCAGCAACTTGCGGGTTATCATCGAAAATATTTAGGAATTCCAATTTTGGCAATAACCGGAAGCAATGGGAAAACAACAACCAAGGAACTTATCAATGCTGTGCTTTCAAGAAAATTCAATACAGTTGCCACTGTAGGCAATTTAAACAATCATATAGGCGTCCCTCTTAGCCTTTTATCTATGAATAGGACAACAGAATTTGGCATCATAGAAATGGGCGCAAATCACGCCAAAGAGATTGCAGGACTCTGCGAGATCGCCCAACCGGATTACGGATACATCACAAACTTCGGAAAAGCACACCTGGAAGGTTTTGGAAGCCTTGAAGGAGTCATAAAGGCCAAAAGTGAGCTTTATGAATACCTGAAAACGAATGACAAGCTCATCTTTTTAAATGAAGATGACCCAATTCAGCAAAAACACCTTTCTTTTAAAAACACATTTTCCTTCGGGACTTCGGGCAATGAAGATGTCGTTGTAGAATACAAAGATACTCTCGAAACCGCGGAGGTAATTCACATGGGCAAAGTCTATAAAAGCGCTTTAACCGGATCTTACAATTCAAGAAATATCGCTGCCGCAATTTGCATTGGACTCTATTTCAAAATACCGGCTGAAGAAATTGGAAATGCAATAGCCTCCTATAATCCACAAAACAATCGCTCGCAACTCGTGAAAGTGGGAACTGTCACTTTTTTAATGGATGCATATAATGCCAATCCTACCAGCATGACTGCGGCGCTTGAAAGCTTTCATACATATCCTGCAGAAAACAAAACCCTGATTCTGGGTGATATGTTTGAACTGGGAGAAACTTCTGCGCAGGAACATCAGGAAATAGTGAACCTAATAGAAACTATGAGTTTTAACAGGGTATTCCTGGTAGGAAGCAATTTCAATAATTCGAATCCTAAAAACGAAACTATTGAAAAATTCGAAAGTTTTGCAGATTTGGCAGAAAAAATAAAAGAAACCAATTTTCACAATTCTTACATCCTGGTAAAAGGATCCAGAGGAATGGCACTGGAACGTATTCTGGATGTTATGAAAAACAAAACGGCCTAATATTAAAATTTTTTATTCCCTGAATTTCAGTGGGAGCTTTGGAAAGAAAAAAAGTTGAAGAAAAAAACCTTAATTTTTGTGGGTGATACTGGATTCGAACCAGCGACCCCTACCTTGTCGAGGTAGTGCTCTAAACCAACTGAGCTAATCACCCAAAACTTTTATTAGACCACGAAGATATTAAAATTTAGCGGCATTCCCGAAATGAAATAGGCCTCCTTTTCAGGAAGCCTTTATTTGTGTAAGCAAGAAGCCCAGCTATTTTGGGACAATAAGAAATTCGCAACTGGCTTTATTTCGTTCGTTCTATTTTTGTCGGATTTTGTCGAGTATCAAAAACATCATTTATTTCAATTCGGTTTTCCATTTCGTTTATCCAATAAATAATTTTATAACTTCTGAAAACTAAATATCTAAAATTTTGTTTTCGGTTTTTTAGGAGTTCCTCGGATTTTCCGATTTTAGGTTGTGTTTTTAGCTTAAGCGTTTCATTGTAAATTCCGTCCACGAGTTTTTTAGCAATGCTACTGCCTGCTGCTTCCCGATGATATTCATAAATTTTTTCCATTTCCCGTTCAGAAAAACCTGTCCAATAGATTTTTAATTCCATTTATCAATCTTGGCTTTGAATTCTTTAGCTTCGATTAATCGACCTTTTTCCGAATCTTCCAAGGATTGATCAATCCGGGAATTAAATTCCTCGATTGTCATTGGCTTAAAATGTTCCTGTTCAGATTTTTCGCTCTCGCTTTTTATGATTTTTTCAAGTCGAGATATTACTTCCTCGCTTTGAACTTTTAAGAATTCTTGAATAAGCTCTAATTTTCTCGTCTGTAAATCCATCACTTCAGCATTTCATCAAAGTTACGATTTTTTCAATTTTATCGATATTTTTTCACGCAAAGAATTTTTATCAGGGGAACATACGAAACCAATATTCCTTAAATCAAAAAAAGACTCCCTTTCGGAAGTCTTTTTCTTTGTGTGGGCAATGAGGGATTCGAACCCCCGACCCCCTCGGTGTAAACGAGGTGCTCTGAACCAACTGAGCTAATTGCCCGCTATCGCTTGATTGCGGTGGCAAATATACACTACTTTTTGAATACCACAAACAAAAATTAAAAAAAAATTAAATTATTTCTGCAACGGTAAACGTACTGCCTCCAACATATAGTACATCCCTCTTTTCTGCTTCAGACAAAGCTTCGAGATAGGCATTTGAAACTGAAGAATATACGCTTCCATTCAATCCAAATTTCAATGCTTCACCTCTCAAATAATCCGCATCCATTCCCCTTGGAACATTTGGTCGACAAAAATAATAAATTGCGTCTTTTGGGAACAACGGAAGTATTTTTTCCAAATCCTTATCACTAACAACCCCGAGAACTATGTGCAATTTCCTAAAATCCTCTTTGAGCAATTGCTTTATCACATATACCAGTCCTTCGGCATTATGGGCTGTGTCGCATATTACTTTCGGGTTGGCTTGCAAAATATCCCATCTGCCCCGCAATCCTGTATTTTCTTTAACCTTCAGCAATCCATTAAAAATGTTTTCTTCAGAAATATTACATCCGCCAGCATTCAATTTCCGGATTGCAGTAACAACGGTCTGTATATTTTTAGCCTGATACGCTCCTGTGAGGTCTGAAAAATAATTTTCAGCATTAAGATCTTCAGCAAAAATAATTTCAGAATTTAATCGCTTCGCAGTTTCATTAAAAACAGCTTTGGTTTCAACCTGATTTTCTCCAATCACAACAGGAATTTTGGGTTTGATGATCCCTGCTTTTTCAAATGCGATCTTCTCCAGAGTATCTCCAAGCATTTGCACATGGTCCATCCCTATATTGGTAATAACTGAAAGGACCGGTGTGATGATATTTGTAGAATCCAGCCTACCGCCCAATCCAACCTCTATCACGGCGACATCCACTTTCTCCCGGCTAAAATGATCAAAAGCCATTCCTACGGTCATCTCAAAAAAAGAAAGCTTATGATCCTCTAAAAACGCCTGGTTTTCATCTATGAACCGGATCACGTTAGCTTCTGGAATTTCCTTGCCATCAATCCGTATCCGTTCTCTGAAATCTTTTAAATGAGGCGAAGTGTACAAGCCTACTTTATATCCGGCTTCCTGTAAAATAGAGGCCGTCATATGGCTGGTGGAACCTTTTCCATTGGTTCCAGCTACATGAATGGATTTAAAATCAAGATGGGGGTTGTTCAGTTTTTCAGAAAAAACAAGAATATTGGTGAGATCTTTTTTAAATGCATCGGCACCAATTCGCTGATACATGGGCAACTGCTGAAACATCCATTCCACAGTTTGAGCATAATTTGGCACTATTCAGATAATTTGAAGTTGTAGGTAATGGTCCCCACCTGCTTTGAAGGCGCTTTGGAATCGCCGTTAAATCTTGTTGCAAGTGCAGCACGCCTTGCAGGGTCCGTCAAACAAGGGGAGTTATTGGTAGTTCCCTTTACGCCTGGAATTGCTCTTGTAACCTGCCCGCTTTGATTTACTTCAATTTGCACAACAACAAGACCAGATTCATTACAATCCTGCACAATTCGTTCCTTATTCAAGGCACGTCTTCCACCCAACTTATAATTCCCATCTCCATCCAGCCCCATTCCATTTCCATAGTAAGAACTGGCATTAGGATCTCCATCCCTGCTTCCTTTATCGCCGGCAACCTGGTCGTTACCTTCCCCGCCAGATGCGGCTCCTTCACTTCTTGGGCCATTTAAGATACTGCTAAGCGCATCGGAAGTAGATTTTTCGGGTGTGGGATCCGGTTGCTTCACTGGCTCCACTTTTTTGGGCTCCACAGGTTTTTGTTGCACAACAGGCTTTTTTTCTGCTTTCTTCTCAATAACCGGGGCTTCTACTGCTTCCTGGGTAACCACTTCTTCCACCACCGGTTTGGGCTGAGAAACAACCGGACTGGTGGTAGGTTTAGGAGCAGATTTTACAGGCTCTGTAGGCTGATTTTCTCCAGAACCAACTTCAGAAGTTCCAAAATTAATGGCTATTCCATTTTCCGGTGGAGGATCCAGGTATTTTAATCCGAAAAAAATCAACAATAAAATAAGCAACACGTGCAGGGTTACCGTGATGGCAAGCGATTTCTTTTCGTGTTTGGTATCTATAAAGCTCACTTATTTCTGGTTATAAATATTAATTAGTCTTTTCAGGCTTCACCGCAAGTACTATTTTGTACCTGTTTCTGTTTGCAATATCCATCACGTTTACCGCTTTTTCTATAGGCACCCCTTCTTCGGCTCGTAAAATAATGGTTGGGTCTTCTACTCCAACCAATTTTTGCTTAAGCAATCCTTCCAATGCCGAACTACTAACCCGTTCATCATTGATATAGAATTGCAGGTCCTTGGTGATACTTACCGATAGGTCTTGAACAGTGGTTGTTTTACCACTTGCCTTTGGCAGGATTAAATCAAGGGCCTCCGGTGTTATTGCCGGAGAGGTAAGCATAAAGAATATCAATAACAGGAAAACAATATCTGTCATTGAACTCATACTAAAATCGGCACTAACTTTATTTCTACTTCTTAAGTTCATATTAAGCCGGTTCGTTTAGCAGGTCAAGGAAATCTACCGCGGTAGCTTCCATTTGATGGATTACTTTGTCTGTTTTTACAACTAAATGGTTATATCCTATATAGGCTATAATACCAACAATTAATCCAGCAACTGTAGTTGTCATTGCGGTATAAATACCTTCTGCAAGTACGCCCATTTCTGCCTGACCACTCGTTGTAGCAAGTGCGTGAAATGCTAAAACCATACCAATTACAGTTCCAAGGAACCCAATCATAGGTGCAGCACCTGCAATTGTTGCCAGAATGCTCACATTTTTTTCCAGTTTATACACTTCCAGTCTTCCTGCATTTTCAATGGCCGTATTAATATCCTCCAACGGACTCCCAATTCTGGAAATTCCTTTTTGGGTCAATCGGGCAACCGGGGAATTTGTTTGGGCACATCGTATCTTTGCCGATTCGATATTCCCGTTCAAAACACTATCCTTTATTTGAAGCATAAAATTCTGATCTACCTCCGTTGCGGCCTTAATTGCAAAAAGCCTTTCAAAATAGATGTAAACTGCTACAAACAGTAGCACAAATAAAATACCGATGATGATCTGACCGCCCAGGCCACCACTCATCATCAAATCAAACATCGAAAGGGTTTTTTCTTCTACGACCGGCTCTACCTCTAGGGCTGTTTGTGCCAGGTCATCCTGCTGGAAAAAGTATAGCATAAATTGATTTAGGTTTTTAAGTGTAACGTGAGAAACTATTTTTAATTGTAAAATTTTAATTATACAAGCTGTTTTAACGCAATTTCAAATGCAGTTCGGCTAATATTTGTTTTCGAACTGTTATGATCGAAGGTATTTTGTATCGCATTCTTTATGGTAATGGAAGTATCATTAAAAATCGCTTCATCCGTCATTTGAACTTTTCGCTCCATGAAATAAGCAAAAACGCGGGCCATTCCACAATTTGCAATAAAATCCGGTAAAACGCTTACTTTTTCATCTATATGCTCCATTACGGGACCAAAAAATATTTCTTTATCTGCAAAAGGAACGTTTGCTCCGCTTGATATCACCTCTAATCCGCCTTCTATAAGCTGCTCAACCTGAGATTGATTTACAAGCCTGGAACCTGCACAAGGCGCAAAAATTTCTGCATTTAAACTCCATATCTTCTCATCCATTTCTTCAAAAGGGATCAGGTTAGGGTGTCTTAAGTTATTGCCATCCTTGTTTAGGAACAATTCCCGAATCTCCTCAAAAGAGAAGCCATCTTCATTTATCAATCCACCAACCCGGTCTATGATCCCTATAATTTTCACGCCCATTTGTGAAAGATAAAATGCAGCGGCAGATCCTACATTACCAAAGCCCTGTACAATGGCTCTTTTCCCAACCAGGTCACCACCGTAAATATCATAATAATGTTTAACGGCTTCGGCAACACCGTACCCGGTTATCATATCGGCAACCGTATATTTTCTGCTTATATCCGGAGAAAACTGTGAATTTTCCAGAACTTTGATTACTCCGTGTCGCAACTGGCCAATCCGGTTGATCTTATCGGCCTCACTTGGCTGAAAATGCCCATTGAAAACCCCTTCCTGAGGATGCCATACTCCACATTCTTCAGTTATTGGAATAACCTCATGGATTTCATCAACATTCATGTCGCCACCAGTACCGTAATAACTTTTTAACAATGGGGCCACCGCTTTATACCAGCGTTCTAAAACGCCTCTTTTCCTGGGATCGGCAGGGTCAAAATTGATCCCTGATTTTGCACCTCCTATAGCAGGTCCGGAAACAGTAAACTTCACCTCCATGGTTTTGGCCAGGGAAAGCACTTCATTCATATCCAGCCCCTTTCTCATGCGGGTTCCCCCGCCTGCAGCACCACCTCGCAAGGAATTTATAACAGTCCAGCCTTCAGCATCCGTTTCACGGTCTTTCCAGTTAAAAACGATTTCAGGCGGCTTGTTTTCGTATAAATTCAGTAATTCTTTCATCTGTTTATATTATTGTTTTTAAGGACTACCGATAGCAATCGGGAGTAACATCCAAATAATTATTTTCCCATGTGAGAAAGTTTATTTTAATGGATGTTTCATGTATTATTCAGTTTGCTCGCAAATATAAAAAACTAACAGCCTCCTTTCCTGTTAAATTCGGAATTTTAAGGAATAAAAATCGCTGCTTAGCTTCATAGGTTTCTCAAGCAGCTAAAAAGGATTCTTATTCTCCTAATAAGCTTAAAAAGAGCAGTTTTAATTTCATTCCGGCCGCTATTATTTTGGCAAATAAATCATTCCAGAACTATGGTCCTGTTCAGCCCCTGTCACCGAACTAAAAACATTGATCTCCTCTCTTAACCTAAGCACTCCCAGAAAGCCAAAAATGAGCGCTTCTTTATAATTGATAATATCTATTGAAGGGATTACCAGTTTGGTGCTGGTCATTTTCTTTAGTTGCTGAATTAAAAATACGTTAAAACAGCCCCCTCCGGAAACCAAAACTTCTGAAGCAGCATCGTTCCCCAGTTCCTTTGAAATTTGCAAAGCGATATGCATACAATACGTACGCAAAACAGAAGGAATGTCACTTTCATATTTCTTTAAAACAGGAAGGACCTCTTTATTAACCCACTCTATCCCCAGTGACTTTGGTGGCGGTAACTTATAATAAGACAAGCCTTCAAGTTCCTCAAGCAATTGTGGGTCTAGTTGGCCAGATCTTGCAAGATCTCCATCCTGGTCATATTGAAGCCCAAGTTTTTCAGCATAATAATTCAACACCGTATTCACGGCGCAAATATCGTAGGCGATCCTTTTTCCTCCTTCAGAAGTTGAAATATTTGCAAATCCACCAAGATTTAAACAGTAGCTATATTGGGGAAACAGCAATTCATCTCCCACAGGAACCAGCGGAGCGCCTTGTCCTCCCAGAGCCACATCCTGAACGCGAAAATCGCAAATCACATTTTGCCCAGTGAGAATAGCAAGTTCCGGAAGGTTTCCTATTTGAAGCGTAATTCCATTTTCGGGTTCATGTTTTACCGTATGACCATGACTACAAACGGCATCAAGCGCTATAATTTCATGTTTTTTAATAAATTCTGAAATAATTTCTGCCAGGTAAGAAGTATAATTTTCATCCAGAGCCTTCAACTCCTCAATATTGAAATTGATTGCCTGTGCTAATTTTTTCCTCCATTCTGAAGAATAGGGAATGGTTTCAGCTTTAATTATCTGGAATTCCCAATGCTGCTGCTTGTTAAATTCCAGGTATGCCAGGTCAATTCCATCCAGAGAAGTGCCAGACATTACTCCCAATACTTTGTATTCGTTCTTTTTCATATTCTCAAAAATAATTATTCTTTACTGAATAATAGGCTTCAAAAACTTATCTTTGTTATCAAAAATTTGATTTTTCAAAAAATATATACTTAATGGACTTTAAACTTACAGAAGAACATCTAATGATTCGTGACGCCGCAAGAGATTTTGCGAAAAATGAATTATTGGAAGGTGTGATTGAACGCGATGAAAAGCAGGAATTCCCTGCTGCCCAGATTAAAAAGATGGGAGAACTTGGATTTTTAGGAATGATGGCTTCTCCGAAATATGGCGGTGGCGGAATGGACACCGTTGCCTATGTCCTGGCGATGGAAGAAATCTCAAAAATAGATGCTTCGGCCTCTGTGGTGATGTCTGTAAATAATTCTTTGGTCTGTTGGGGGCTGGAAACCTATGCCAATGATGCGCAAAAAGAAAAATATTTAACAAAATTAACCACCGGAGAAAAACTGGGCGCCTTTTGTCTTTCAGAGCCTGAAGCCGGAAGAGATGCCATTTCACAAAAAACAACGGCTATAGATAAAGGAGATCATTATATTCTTAACGGAACAAAAAAC
>JAWOHC010000077.1:0-7706 GCA_046496275.1 Gillisia sp. | reverse complement strand
CCACCGGAGCCTATGGTAATTTCTTCTACCCCGGCCCAGTCGATAGCATTGCCCATGCCTGCTGTGCGTAACGGCATTCCATTTACAAATAGAACGGTTTCAGAAGCGCTAATGCTAAAGGCGATGTGCACCCATTCCCCGGTTACCGCTACAGAACCACCATCATTCCAGCTTTCACCGGAACCGGTACCTACATTCATTTTAATGGTTTGCGCATCTGCATTTCCTTCCCTGAAAAGTCGGAAACCCTGCTGGCGTTCCTGATTGGCACCAGCTACCAAAATCGCTGCACGACCAGCATCGCCACTTAATTTATACCAAAAAGCAGCACTAAAGTCATTTCCCAGGTCTTCCTCATTAAGAGGTACGGTTACATAAGAATTGAGAACACCTCTGTAAGATCCTGTTCCAAAGAAAGAATTAACCGAAGTAGTAGGAGTTCCAAATTCGTCAGCGGTGTAGATATTGATTAATTCCATAAAATCCCCATCAAAAGGCATATAGAAAAACTCGCCTGCATATTTAGGGGAATACGGAGCCTCTTTACTGAAATTCACCTCTTTGGTAGCAACATTCCCTGAAATATCTGTAGCAATAACTGTAAGAGTGTGTTCACCATTGGTAACATTGGCAAATGTTATTGTCCTTTTCACAATCCGGTAATCGGTAAACTCATCAAAAAGTGCGAGTTGGGTACCATTTAACAATACTTCAATTTTTTCTATTTCAATATCGTCCACAACTTCCAATCGAATGTCTATGGAAGCTACAGCTTGAGGAACCTTTATAGCGGTTCCTTCCGTAGGATATAATATGTTAATTACGGGGCTACCGGCATCTGCTCCGGGATCCACTGCGGTAATTGGATCTATTCCATCATATTCACAGGATGTAAATGCGAGTAGCAAAAACAGAATTCCAAATAAGGGTTTTTTAATTTTTTTCATCTGTAGATATTTATTGTTTTTTATTGGTCATATGTAATTCGCATATCTTAATTGGTTTTTGCTCCGAGTTTCCGTTATGCTCATTTCATTATCAATAAATTAAATTATTAATTATTAGATGTGGTTTGAAGTACAGGAAACTGGTCTACCTGCTCTTGTGGATAAGGAAGAAACTCCTTGTCCATTGAAAATGTTCTTCCGTCATAACTTAGCTCTCCTGTGCGTTGTAGTCTAATCATATCATAATAACGTTTTCCCCATTCCATTGCCAGTTCGGCAAATTTTTCATCTAAAACAACGTCAGGGGTAACATTCCCTATAGGACCTAACCCTGCTCTTGCCCTTACCATGTTAACCGCTTCTGCAGCGCTAATTGAGGAAGCAGAGGCTCCTTGCGCAACCGCTTCTGCATAAACCAAGAGAACTTCAGCATAGCGAATGATATGGTAATTCTTGTTGCTTCCATATTCAGTTCTTCCGGGTATAAGCTGGTTGCTTGGCATGTAATGCTTTCCGCTGGCAAATTTTGCACGTGCATAATCGTTGATAATATCTCCATCACGGGTGGTATTGGAAACAAAAGACGGAAGGTCGTTATAACCTGCAGCACGAATGTCTGCGATTCCGCGGTTGGTAAACAATACGCTTGTTTCTAAACGAACTGTCTCGTTGCGATCTAACATAAACCCAATAAATTTCATACTTGGCTCATAAAAGCCCCAGCCGCTTCCGGCTCCGGCTACTGCAGGAGTCCAGTTCTCAGGCCCATAAGGTTGAGTTAAGTGAATTTCCCTGTCTCCCTCTCCTGAATTGAAGTCTGAATACTGTAAAGTTAAAAGGATCTCATCACTTAGTTTCCCCGGAGTTTTGAACAACTCGTAAAAATCTGGATAAAGGCTAAATAAACCTGAACTGATAATTTCCCCTGCAGCATCTGCCGTAGCCTGATAATTTCCAAGCTCCTGGTTTGCAAGCGCCTTAATAGCAAGTGCGGTATGCCTGGTTACACCACCGGGAATATCCGTACGTTGATTGGGACGCATATTGGGCAAATTTGGGATGGCTTCATCCATTTGATCTGAAATATGCTGCATTACCTCATTTTGGCTTGGAACTGTTGTTACATCCAAAAGCTCCTGAGTTACTGAGGAAGTAGGGATAAAGACGGCTCCCCACACTTGTGATATATGCAAAAGCATCATTGCTCTTAGCACTTTAGCTTCTGCGATGTATTGGTTACCTTCTTCAAAACCAGCTTCATTGGCAAATTCCTGATATCTTTCAATTTGTTCCATTGCAGTATGTGCAGTGATAACATCTACATAGACGTTTTCCCACAGGGAATTATACATCCAGTAATCCTTGTTGTAGATAAAGCGATCGGTATCTGAAAATTCCTGCTGATCTCCCAATCCACCTGAATTAACATCATCACCCCTAACTCCAATTAATAATGGTTGTTCCCAACCCCTGTTTTGAAAAGCCGCATATACTCCAATAATGGACAGTTGCATATCCTCGGTCTTTGTAAAGTCGGTTCCTCCCGCAAAATTAAAGTTTAACGGCAAATCGTCCAGTTTATCTGAACAGCTGCTTAGGGCGAAGAGCACCGATAAGCCTAAAACTATAGCTGAAATTTTATTAGTGATTTTCATATTTAGATTTTTTTAAATTTTAATATTTACTCCCATTGTGTAGATGGCTGGAATAGGATACGTCTGATTATCGATTCCATCGGCTACTTCCGGATTAAATCCATTGTAATCAAATACAGTTAAAGGTTTTTCTGCAGTTAAGTATATCCTGGTTTGTGGAATACCTTTTAAATCACCTTTCCTGTTTATAGTATATCCTATAGTTACGTTCTGGATTCTGAAAAAATCTCCGTCTTCAACAAAGTAATCGTTCAATCTCTGGTTCCACCCTTTTCTCATTCCTGCGGCAGAAGGATAACTATTTGAAGTACCCTCTCCATGCCAACGGTTGATCGCGAAATCCCGGTCTATGTTTGTATCACTCGTAAAGATTACTTCCATTCGTTTTCTGTTAAGGATTTTGTTTCCACCTTGCCCATAGAGGGAGGTAGCAAGATCAAATGCTTTATAATTAACACTTAAATTTACCCCATACTGAAATTTAGGAAGAAAAGAACCCAATACGGTCCTGTCGTCATCGTTAATTAAGCCATCACCATTTAGATCCCTGTATTTAAAATCCCCGGGAACAAGGTTATTGGCAACTGCGATAGGATCTGCTTGTATTTCTGCGTCATTCTGATATACACCAGCTACTTCCCTTCCGAAAAAGGCAAATAAAGGTTGTCCCACAATGGAACGCTGACGAAATTCTGCAGTACCGGCATCAAGGAATGGAGCACCTGCAAGGCTAAGCACTTCATTTTTAAGGGTAGAGAAATTCGTCCCTACACTATATCGAAAATCCTCAGATATATTTTTATTCCAGTTAAGGGCAACTTCAAGACCTGAATTTCTAATCTCTCCTACGTTTTGTCTTGTAGCGCCAGGAATTAATGGTCTGTTTACCGGAATAACGGCATCTTTTGTATCTCGGATATAGTAATCTACCTCAAGTGAAAGACCATTAAACATATTTGCGGAGAGACCAAAATTTCGCTCCTCTGTAATTTCCCATTTCAAAGTAGTAAAGTCACTATTTGTAATTAAGCCGGAATATCTAATATCATTTAAGGCGGTAAATACTACGTTGGAAGTAATTGAACCTTCACTTGCTGCCACCTTATCATTACCAAGTTGACCCCAACTTGCCCTGAATTTCAAGAAACTAACCGGATTGTTCACTCCCCAGAAATCTTCTTGCGATACAACCCAACCTAAACCTACTGTAGGGAAATAGCCCCATTTTTCCTGATATTTATTGGTACCATCGGCACGAAAAGTTCCATATAGAAGGTATTTACTGTCATAATCATAAGCTATCCTTGAAAAATAAGAGAACCCATGCTCTCTTCTCCCATCATCCCGAACATCACCTTCTACTATTGTTTGCGCCTGGTCTATAAAATAGGCCTCCGAACCTGATAGGGGAAAATTCAATCCACCTGCCTGAAGCAACTCCAAAGATTCATCTCTTAAAGATGTTCCTGCAAGAACCGTTAATCCATGTTTTCCAAATTGATCAGTATATGTTAAAGTGTTATCCCATATCTGGTTGGAAATATTAATATTTCTTCGCAAAATAGAGGCATTTTCTCTTTGAAAATTGTTACCAATAAAAAATGGCAGCCTGATCTCCCTGGTCTCTATAGATTCATAATTATGATTGTAAGCTGTTTTAAAAGTTAACTTTTCAGGGATTATGTTTACCTGAGTATAAAAATTTGCAAGAGTATTCCTTATTTTATTTCGGTTCTCACCAAAATCCATGGAAGGAAATGGGTTTTGGCCATTTCTGTATCCTAAATCCTGTGCGTTTGCATAATTAACCGGAGTGGCATTGGGATTTGAAGGATCGAATACCGGCATTGTTGGAACCGCATAATACGCCGTTCTCCAGGCTGAATATTCCGGATCGTACCTTGATGCATTACTCAATACAGCATTCCCTCCTACAGTTATATAATCGTTTACTTTAAATTCCAGTTTGCTTCGAAGGTTAAAGCGTTCATATTCATTCTTCATATCCAAAATCCCATCCTGAGCAAAATAATTGGCTCCAATAGAATAGATCGCATCATCACTACCACCGGAAAAATTCAAACTATGATTTTGAATAAGCCCTTCCCTGATAATCTCCTTATACCAATCTGTATTCACATCAGGAATATTAGGATTTACGCGGCTTCGTCCATATCGCTGCATGGAGTTTAAAATGAATTGTGCATCTGGCGCCGATCCTGATTCCCTTGCAATGGTAGAGAATTGCTCAGAATTTGCCATTTTCACAACATTTTGGGCTCTTTGAAAACCGGTATAGCCTTCATAGGTAATTTGCGCTTTTTGATTATAACGCCCGGATTTGGTTTCAATAAGTACCACTCCATTTGCGGCTCTTACTCCATAAATGGCAGATGCAGATGCATCTTTAAGTATAGAGATCGTGGCGATATCTGCAGTGTTAAGGAAATCGATATTTTCAAAGAACATTCCGTCCACTACATATAATGGACCGGATGCACCACCTGCATAGGAGCCTATACCCCTTACCCTAATAGTAGGAGAGGTACCGGGACCACCGCTATTTACAACCTGTAATCCGGCAACTTTTCCCTGCAATGCCTGCATTGCCTGACCTGTTGGTGTTCTTGCTATATCTTCGGCTGACACGGTAGTTATAGCACCGGTAAGATCGGCCTTTTTCTGAGTTCCGTATCCTATTACCACAACTTCATCCAGTTGGGATGCATCTTGCTGTAATACAACAATATAATTATCCTGAGTCCCAACTTCCACTTCCATCGGAAAGAATCCTAAATAGGTAATCCTCAAAACATCTCCTGCAACAACATTTTCAATAGAGAAAAGGCCATCAAAATCGGTTACGGCAAAAGCAGCTTTGTTCACTACTTTAACCTCAGCTCCTGCTAAAGGAACATCATTAGCGTCCATTATGGTACCGCTAATAGTCTTTGCATCTTGAGCAAAGCCAATTGTAGAAATCAGCAATGCTAAAAACAGTGTAAAATTGAATTTCATACTTCCAGGGTTTTTACTAAATTTTAGGTTAAAGATAAGCGGACATCTAAGTAGAACGAAAACGATGTAGTACATAAAAGATACATCACAGCTAAATTAATTCTAAATTACTATATTTCAACGATTTAAAAGTATATGAAGTATGGAATTTTAAAATAATTTACTTCGTGTAGTACTAATGATGTAGTGAAATATGGAGCCATAGGGTACATCATTTCAAAATTTAAAACTCTTTGATCAAAAAGCTTGTTAAATTCTCCTTGCTATCCAATTCCATCTTTTTACGTAACCTGTAGCGATGGATTTCCACTCCACGCACCGATATCCCCATCAAAGGGGCGATTTCTTTCGAAGAAAGATTCATCTTTAAATAAGAACATAATTTAAGATCCTTATTGCTTAATTCAGGATAGATTTTGAGAAGCATCTTAAAAAAATCTTCGTGCAACTCTGTGAAATTCGTCTCAAAAACCTGCCACTCATCTTCATTTTTTATGGCTCCGTTTATTTTATTGATGATACGTTTTAACTGAAATTGATCGGTAAATTTACCTTTATTTAATTCACCCTGTATTTCCATCAAAACCTCATTCTTCTTGGCTGCTATCATGGTGGTATTTGCAAGTTCTTTTCGTTTGAGTGTTATTTCATCCAATAGCCTTTCCTTTTCCAGGTTGTTCAATTTGATTTGATGTTCCCGTTCGAATTTTTGTTCCAAAAGCCCCCTGTGTTTTTTGAGTTTTAATCGGTTAATCCAATAAACAAGCAAAACCAGGCTAAGAAAAATAAGAACATAGAAAAATTTCATCCAACCAGACAAGTACCATGGAGGAAGAACGCTAAAGTCAATATTTGTGTAGGGCGAATATTTACCGTGGGGGCTTAGTCCAAACAGCTGCAATGAATAGCTCCCATGAGCCAGATTCTGAAAGCTTACTTTGCCATTATTTATTATTCCTGAAATAGTATCGGGTCCCTGAAGGTTATAATTAAGTGTAGCTGCTTTTGAATCAGGAAAACCCACAAGAAAGGAAATAATCCTTGAATTATTAAAGGGAATTTCGGGTGTGGCAGTTAAGCTGTAACGCTGCTCCAAATCCTCAATGCCTTTAATTATTGGCTTCACTTTAAGTTGCTCTTGCTGAAGCCTTCTCACCTTATTTATATTTATTTCAGCAAAACCATCGTTAAGGGATGCGTAATAAACCGAATCATTAAATCGAACGATATTTTCATTGTTTATTACCAGTCTGTTTTCCATGTATGCCGATGAAAGAACCAACTTCTCATCCTTAAAATCGGTAAAAATCAAATCATTCTTATCTCTGCCTACAAACCAGAAATTGCCAAGGTCTTCTTTAATTAATCTGAAATCGGAAAATACATTGAGTTCTTTAAATTCTTCTAAACTATCCAGGAGCACATTATATTTATACCAGCGTTCATTATTTAAAATGGCAATTTGATCATATATCTTATAAACATGGGTATTATAATTAGGCACATTTTTAATTGTATCTATCTTTTGCAGAAAATCAATTCCCTTGTAATCTTTTTTGAACCCTATCCTATACAAACCCTGATAAGGATGCGCCGCCCAAAGCGTATATTTATCTTCAAAAACAACCTGCTTTATAGGAAAATCAATATCGGGGATTTCAAATATCGCTCCATTTTCAGAAAAAACACTTAATCCTGTATAGGTTGCAATCAGGCTGATTTCCTTTTCGTTTGGGATCTGTATAATCTGGAAGCTACCTGCACGTTTTTCCACCGGAACAAAATCCCTGTCAATAACCTCATAGGTACCCGTATTATGATTGCAGTAAAGCTTCTCCCCAATAATTTCAAGGTTCCAGGAGTGTCCCTGGCCACCTTCCACCATTTTGAGTTCGTTATTTTCAAAAACATAAACGCCCGTGTTACTGGCCAAATACCATTTGTTTTTGTGAAAGGCCATGTCATAGACCGCCCCCAATTGGCCCGTATCATCTGTAAAATAAGAAATTGGAGAATTCAGGTTTATTTCTGCGATGCCGTTATCAAGCCCAAGCCATATTTTCCCGTTGAATTTGGCGATGCCCAA
>JAWOHC010000067.1:0-6342 GCA_046496275.1 Gillisia sp. | reverse complement strand
CCAGCATCGCTGTTATAATTGAGATATACACTCTGTGATCTTTTAATCTCGTACCGAACATTTGCACTTAGGAAAAGATTGTTATACGAATTTGAAAACATCTCGTTCTGAAGGAAATTGGTATTTTCAAGACTGGTATTTAAAAGACCTATTTCTGATCCTACACGCCATTTCTCTCCTTCATAATTCAGGCCAACATTCGGAATATTCTTTCGGCTTTTAACCTCAAAATCATTGCTGAGCACCTCATTAAAATTTGAATAATTTCCGGCTTGCTCGTTAAAATCCAGCACATTTCGGGTATTGGTTGAGTTGGTAGCAGTAAAATCATAGGATGCATCCAGGAACAATTTTTCTGCAAGAACAAAACGCTGCGTGGCCCCAATAGAATATTCATCCTGTTGCTCATCTTCATCTATGAATTGATCCTGAATCTCAACCACTTCTCCATCCCTGAAAAACCGACTTTCAGAAAAGAAGAAATTGTCATTTTCCTGATTTCTATGGCTATTCTCAAAATTCACCTGCGTATATGCACCGCGATTACCATATTTCCTGATAAAATCCAGCCTGTTGCTAAAGCTTCTACTTTCCAAAACCTCATCATCACGGGTTTCGGTTGAATTCACGAGTTCGAGATCATTATTTTGAGAACTCGCAGCATTATTTCGGTTGGAAATTCCCGAATTCGAATTAAATCTGGGTGCTATGGAGATTCGTGTTAAAGTATCGGGCTCATATTCCAGTCTTGCACTCGCTCTATGACTATCATTCACCAAATTGCTTTCACTGATGGAGTTTGTAAAAAACCGCGAATTTGGTAAAATATTTTCCCGCGCGATAGTGGTTCTGGTTTCGGTATCATTTCTACCAAAGAAATAATCGGCAGTTAATTCCAATTCTTTCCCCCATTCATTCACATAATTTATTCCGGCAGTTTCGGCCTGGGTGATTCCACCTCCACCACCAAAATTCATTCCGTTGACACCAAAAGAATTTCCTCCCCTACCGCTGGACATTGTAAAACTTGTAGCATTTCTTCCCATCATATCAAATACCTCATCGAAACTAAAACCCGAGCTGTTGATGTTATTGGAACTCGCCAAAACACTCACCCTCATTTTATCTTTAAAATAATTCCCAATTCCGCTCATTTCATAACGATCATCAGTTCCACCTCCAACAGTTGCCCGTGCAAAATATCCTTTATTCTTATCCTCCTGTATGGTTATATTGATGGTCTTATCATCTGGATCTCCTACTTTTCCCGTAAATTCCTGAGACCTGGTTTTAGTATCGGTTACCTGAATTTTATCTATAATCTCCTTTGGAAGGTTTTTGGTAGCTATTAATGGATCGTTCCCAAAAAATTCTTTTCCGTTTACAAGTATTCTGGAAACAGGCTTTCCATTCACCGTTATATTTCCCTGGGTATCCACCTCAACCCCTGGAAGTTTTCTCAAAACATCCTCCAAATTGGCATCCTGGCGGGTGTCGAAAGAAGCTGCATTAAATTCCAGCGTATCCCTTTTCACAACAATTGGAGGACGGGTACCAATAATTTGAATTTCCCCCAGTGCATTATCCTGGGTTTCCATTTGGATGGTTCCCAAGGCATAGGTAGCATTTGCCTCCAGGGAAACGTTTTGCCTGTAGGTTTGAAATCCTGTAAATGAAATAAATAAATTCATTGCCTTTGCTGAAGAATTTCCACTTAGGACAAAATCCCCATTTTTTTCAGAGATCGTATAACTTACCAAACTGCTGTCTGTAGATTTTTCAACATATATAGTTGCAGCTTCCAGGGGTAAATTGGATTCTTTATTCAGGATCTTACCTGAAATTTTAAAATCCTGTGCAGCTAATTGAAATGTAAAAACACAGGCAAAGAGAAAAAATACTAATTTCATTCGGGAGGAATTTTTTATTGATTTAAAATGAAAAAAAAATGGTCTTAACAGAATTTTATATTCTGTTAAGACCATTATATTTAACAATGGTTTAAACCAATATTATTTTTTTCTGAAATAAACCGAAACCGGAACTCCTGTGAAGTCAAATTCCTCTCTCAATTTATTCTCCAGGTACCTTTTATAGGGCTCCCGTACATATTGAGGCAAATTACAGAAAAACGCAAATTGAGGCTGTGGAGTTGGAAGTTGCATACAGAATTTTATCTTAACATATTTTCCTTTCCAGGCCGGTGGCGGATAATGTTCTATTATTGGCAACATGCGTTCATTTAGTTCGCTGGTCTTGATTTTCTTGCTTCGGTTTTTATAGACCTCAACAGCAGTTTCAATGGCTTTGTATATTCGTTGTTTTGTCAACACCGAAATAAATACGATTGGCACATCGGTAAAAGGCTCAATCTCTTTTCGTATAATTTTTTCGTATTCCTTTAAGGTATTGGTCTCTTTATCTTCCATAAGATCCCATTTATTTACCAGAATAACGATCCCTTTGCGGTTGCGCTGGGCAAGCCAAAAAATATTTTGTACCTGTCCGTCGAATCCACGGGTGGCATCCATAATAATTAAACAAACATCTGAATTCTCTATTGCACGTACAGATCGCATTACCGAGTAAAACTCAAGATCTTCCTTAACCTTCGATTTTCTTCTAATTCCGGCAGTGTCTACCAGGTTAAATTCAAAGCCAAAACGATCGTATTTGGTATCTATCGCATCACGCGTAGTTCCCGCAACATCGTGCACTATGTACCTGTTTTCACCTATAAGGGCATTTATAAAAGAGGATTTTCCTGCATTTGGTCTTCCTACAACGGCAAACCTTGGCAATTCTGTCTCTTCTTCATCTTCCACTTCTGGAAGTGCCTTTATAAGGGCATCCAGCAATTCCCCTGTTCCGCTTCCGCTGGTACTGGCAATGGGAAAATAATCCCCTAAACCAAGGGAATAAAATTCCACGGCATTTTCAAGTCGTTTTGCATTATCAACCTTGTTAACCACCAGGAAAACAGGTTTTTCAATTTTTCGAAGCAGCGCGGCAACGTCTTCATCCATTCCGGTTATTCCGCTTTCAACATCCACCATAAAAATAATGGCATCGGCTTCATCAATAGCAAGTTCCACCTGCTTATCTATTTCAGCTTCAAAAACATCATCACTTCCTTTCACGTACCCACCGGTATCTATAAGCGAAAAAGTTTGACCATTCCAGTCAGATTTCCCGTAATGTCTGTCGCGGGTAACCCCACTTACCGCATCCACAATTGCCTCCCGGCGTTGGATCAGGCGGTTAAAAAAAGTGGATTTCCCTACATTCGGTCTTCCTACAATGGCTACAATATTGCCCATAACAACTTTATTCTTTTATTAATGTGCAAAAATAGCGCTTTTTAATTGAATTTGATTCTGCCTCCATGAGAATTTTAGAAGGCTCTTTCAGCTTGCACTAACAAAAGGGAAATGCTTGAATATACTGATGTTTCAGGTGTTAAAAACCATAAAGTTCATATTTAGGGTTAAAAGAACGGAGCTAAAAAAAATAATTTGAGTTATCTTTAAGATGCTTAATTTCAGAAATTATGAGTAACAGGAGAACCTTTATCAAAAAATCGGGCCTATTTATGGCTGCAGCTGCTCTTCCATCCTATAGTTTTCTTTTTCCCAATGGAAATAGAAAACTAGGTGTTGCCCTGGTAGGATTGGGAAATTACAGTAGCACTCAGCTCGCCCCGGCCTTATTGAAAACCGCACATTGTGAACTTCGCGGGATCGTTACGGGAAGTCCCGAAAAAATCCCCGTCTGGCAAAAGAAGTATGGGATTAAAGATTCCAATATTTACAACTATGAAAATATGGATTCCATAGCCAACAATCCGGAGATTGATGTGATTTACATCGTTCTGCCTACGGGTTTACACGCGCAATATGCCATTAAAGCTGCCAATACAGGAAAACATGTTTGGTGTGAGAAACCTATGGCGAGAACTGCAGAGGAATGCAGGCAAATCATTCGAGCTTGTGAGCAAAATAAGGTGAAACTTTCTATTGGTTACCGGATGCAGCATGAGGACAACACCCAAACCATTATGAGATGGGCAAAAACCAAACCTTTTGGAAACATAAAACAGCTAAAAGCCGAAGCCGGGTATTATGGCAACCCGATGAATCCGTGGAAATTGAAAAAGGAAATGGGAGGTGGTGCTATGTATGATATGGGCGTATATCCCCTGAATGCTGCACGCTATTCCACCGGGTTGGAGCCTATAGCGGTAAGTGCTACCCACACCACCAACAGGCCGGAAGTATTTACGGAAGTTGATGAAACCACCATTTTCGAACTCGAATTTCCGGAAGGGGTTGTTGCCAATTGCAAAACAAGTTTTGGAGAAAATCTCAATAATCTCGAGATAAATTGCAGCAATGGCTGGTATTATTTACGCCCTTTTCAGTCCTACTCCGGTGTTAGGGGAAAAGCCAGTGACGGAACTGTTTTGGAGCCTTTTGGCAAGAACCAGCAGGCAGTTCAAATGGATAACGATGCACTGGCTATTTTTAATGACACTCCGGTTTTGGTTCCCGGAATGGACGGATTGAAGGACATTGTGATTTTGGAAAAAATATACGAATCGGCAGCTAATGGGGGAAAACGAATTTCCCTGGTCTAAGAATTAAGCATTATTAATTACCTGTTTATGTCTTCTTAAAGAAGAGTTTTTTATTGTTGTCCGGCAAACATTTATATTAAAGCTGAAAGTATACCTCCATTAGGCATTCCAATGAGATTTTTTAAAAAATAGATCTTGTCTTTATACTATTTTTAAATTATACTGAAATTTAAGTGTTTTGAAAAAATTGGAATTATAACCAATTGCTTATCAGTTAATTAAAACCTAGTCTTGGTTCTTGATTCTTTCAGTTACGTCAAAGGCGGAACGATCTTGATCCTTTACCAGACGTTACTACCTATTTTTATAATCATTGTCAGTTTTGCTTTCTTTAAGTAATTTAGCCTTAAATCTGGATCATGAAATTACCGCTCTATCAAATTGATGCTTTTACCGATGAACTTTTTTCCGGGAATCCCGCTTGCGTAGTTCCGCTACAGGAATGGATCCCGGATGAATTACTTCTGAAAATAGCCAGGGAAAATGCGGTGGCAGAAACTGCCTTTTTTGTTGAGGCAGGTGAAAAAATTCATTTGAGATGGTTCACGCCTGAAACCGAAATGGATCTTTGCGGCCACGCAACCCTTGCAACAGCCCATGCGCTTCATTCCATTCTCGACTATCCAAAGAAAAATTTACTTTTCACCACCAAAAGTGGCGATTTAAAGGTCTTCATTGACAATGGTATATATACACTGGATTTCCCTTCCAGAAAACCACTCCCAACTCCCCTGCCTGAACTTATGGAAAAGGCATTAAATTTAAAACCTGTTGAAGTGCTAAAAGCACGGGATTTTGTTTTGGTGTACCCGAAAGAGGAAGATATTCGGAATATAGAGATTAACAGGTTGTATTTTGATCAACTGGATCTTGGAACCGGAGGAGTGATCTTTACAGCCAATGGAACCGATTGTGATATTGTTTCCAGATTTTTTACCCCGGGTGCTTCTGTTTTTGAAGATCCGGTAACCGGATCGGCACATTGTTCGCTAATTCCTTACTGGAGTGAAAAACTGAATAAAACCAAGATGAACGCAAAACAAATTTCAGACCGGGGAGGGAGTCTTATTTGTGAAAATATAGGGGAACGTGTCCTTATTAGCGGAAAAGCAAGAACCTATTCCGAAGGCTTCCTTTGGACCGATTAGGATTATTTCTCAAAGCTTATAACAGCATCGCTCCGTAAAGAGCGGCTCCATACGTTGCTGTTTTCTCATTTAGAATCGCCTTAACCGGCATAAGATCCAGGAGCTCTTCCATCCTGTCCGATTTAATAAAATTTTGATTAAAAATTTCCTTATCAATAGTTTTAATGATTTTTGGAACAATTCCACCACCTATAAAAATTCCACCGGTAGCTTTTGTTTTTAATGCAAACTGATTGGCTTCCGTGGCCAGATATCTTACAAAAAGATCTATGGTTTCTTTACAAACAGGGTAATTGCCCTCCAAAGCAGCAGCACTTATAACGGCTGCCGGATCTTCATGTAAAATTCGCGCTTTAAACCAGGTTGGTTCTCTTATTCCCCTGGTAAATATCAGGAATTGGTAGATGTCGTAAATTCCAGAACCGGAAATGATTCTTTCACAGCTTACCAAACCATATTTTTCGTGCAGGAATTGCCATAACTCAGCGTCAAATTGGTTCCGGGGACTAAATTCAGTGTGTCCACCTTCCGTAGCAAATGGATGATAGGCCACTCCAT
>JAWOHC010000317.1:0-21792 GCA_046496275.1 Gillisia sp. | reverse complement strand
GAGGGATTTGAGGTAGGGTGTATATGGATGGTATATGGATTCATATATTAGATATTTATTTGGTTTTTATTGGTCTCCCGATGGCTATCGGTCGTAATTCGCACAGCTTCATTGATTTTTGTATCAAGTTTCCGTTATGATCCTTTCATGCTGTAAATTATCCTGCAAAATTACTAAAACAAACTAGGCTAATCTATATATTTACAATTGATATTAAATTTATGTTTATAGGCTTTCTTTATTTTTGGCCTCATCACGCTATTTGAAAGGATCTTTTTTCTTCCTTCGGACATTAAATAATTTAAATGAAACCATTTTTCGGTATATTTTTCACGCTTGTTTTGTTTTTCTCTACAAAAATAATGGCTCAGGAAGTCATTCCGACCTATTCGGATTATTTGACTGATAACCTTTTTTTGCTGCACCCATCTATGGCCGGAGCTTCAAATTTTAATAAGATCCGTCTAACAGCAAGACAACAATGGTTTGATGTAGATAATGCACCTGCACTACAAACCCTAAGCGTTCATGGAAGGGTGGGGGAGAAAGTAGGTGTGGGTGGAATTGTTTTTAACGACCAAAATGGTAATTATTCAAAACGCGGAGCCTATGCTACTTTTGCCTATCACTTGCTTTTCTCCAGAAGTGAACTGGATTTGAATCAATTGTCTTTTGGGATAAGCGGTGGAGTTGTGCAGCATAGTCTCGATCAAAGTCGTTTTACAACTTTTGATCCGCTTCTTGGGGGTAGAAATTATTCAGATATTTATGGGAATGTAGATGTTGGTATGTCATACTACTATCTTGATTTTTTCGCACATCTTACCGCAAAGAATATTCTTTCAGTAAACAGGGAATTGTTCTATTCAGCGGCGGTGCCAAGCAATCAAAGGAAATACCTTTTTTCTACAGGATATGTTTTTGGGAATAGGACTAGTGACTGGAGTTATGAACCTTCGGTATTATTTCAATTGAGGGATCAAACTTCAGAAAAAAACATAGATGCAAATTTGAAGGTATATAATAGTCTTGAACTTGGCGTACTTTGGGGTGGGATATCCTATAGAAGAAGTTTTGAAGGCGCTGAATATACCACGGATGGTGTTGAGGTTCAAAATCAACAATTACAATACATTACCGGTTTTTTGGGGCTGGATTACAAGCAATTCCTTATTGCCTATACCTATTCCCATCAAATTAATTCACTTGTTTTAAGCAATTCTGGATTTCATCAAATTACCCTGGGTTATAATTTTGGGGAAAACCGTGCACGTTATGATTGTAAATGCCCGGCAATTAATCCGAATTAATTAAAAATCAAGGTAAGAAACCTCCACGGATGGAATTATAGCTTCTCCCACAAGCTTTGCAAGCACTTCCGGATTACTATTGCTGAATAATTGGTGTTTTGAAGCTTGCCCTGAAGTATTAAAGAGATTAAATTTTCCCAGAATTCTTTTGGTTTGTCTGGCTACAGCTTCTCCTGAATCTATTATTTTAACGCTTTCAGGAAGGATCTCCTTTAGTTTTGGAGTGAGGTAAGGATAATGACTGCATCCTAAAACCAGGTAGTCTATGTTGGCGTTAAGCATTGGGTCTAAAAGATTTCGCAAAAGATTTTCCATTTCTGAAGAATCTTGTTTTCCTTCCTCTATTAATTTTACCAACCCTTCCCCAACTACTTCGATTATATTGATCTTGTTTGCATATAGTCCTGAAGTTTTTGCGAAGAGTTCGCTGGATAAAGTGCCTTTAGTTGCAAGTATTCCAATGGATTTTCCAATGGAATTTGTTGCAGCGGGTTTAAGCGCTGGTTCTATTCCAATAAATGGAATTGGATAGCTGGTTCTTAGGAAATCTATAGCGTTTGTTGTAGCGGTATTACAGGCCACCACAATAAGTTTGGCGCCCATTTCAATTAATTTTTCGCTGTTTTTCCTGCTTAGCGCGATGATTTCATTTGCAGGCTTTTCACCATAGGGAGCATTCTTGCTGTCTGCAAGATAGATTGTATTCTCGTTGGGAAGAAGCTGCACGACTTCTTTCCAAATGGAAGTTCCGCCTACTCCGGAATCAAAAAAACCTATAGGAGCTTTGTTGTTCATTTGATACAAAAATAAAAACTGCGCCCGGATAGAGCGCAGTTTTATAAATTATATTTAGAAAATATTACATTCCCAATTCTTTTTTAACATCTGCCATCAGGTCATAACCATCAGCCATAATCACTCCTGAACCATTTGAAGAGTCCAATACGTAATCATAACCTTTTGCTCTTGCAACTTTTTGAATCGCTACACGTGCTCTTTCATACACTGGTTTTAGTAAATCAAGTTCTTTCTTTTGAAGATCTTGTTGTGCATTTTGACCGTGTTCCTGGATTCTTCTTTGAGTGCTCTGTAATTCCTGAGCTCTTTTTGAGTTTTCTTCTTCTGTTTTTGTAGGAGCTTCAGACTCATAACGCTGCATAGTTTTTTGAGCTTCCGTCATCATATCGCGAATCTCTGCATCATAGGTTTTTTGCAATTTTTCCAATTGAGCCATTGCATCTTTATAAGCCGGAAGGGTTTGTACCAGATCCTGGGAAGCAACGTGCGCAATTTTTGATTGTGCATTTGTAAAAGCAGTGGCTCCAAGAGTTAAAGCTACAGCTATAAGTAAGGTTTTGAATTGTTTCATTTTAAAAGTATTAAGGGTTAAAGTGTTAATGGTTTTCATTTTAATTGTTATTCTTGGGTTTATTATCTTCTTCTGTCCTTTGTTTTCGAATGTTGTCTACAGAGTCTTTTTTGCGTTGTCGGTCTTCAAGAACTTTTGCTCTTCGTTCATCAAATTCCTTTTGTTTCACCGCCCTTATGGAATCGCGCTCCCTTTGCCGTTCCTCTATATAAGCTTCTCTTTCTGTTTTTGCATTTTCAATAGCTTGTTTCTTTTCAGAAATTACAGCATCTTCTTCCACGGTTCGGTTTTCTTCGACCTCCATTTTAGCAATTTCATCTCTGGAGCTCAATTGCTCCCTGCCTGCTGCACGGGTAATAATTCTTAAAACCTGATCACTAATGTTATGTCTCTCTGCTGAAAAAACCAAGCCAACATTGGAAGTTCTGTCAAATATGAAATCATAATTTCTTTGAACTCCTATTTCCTGTAAAGCATTGAAAACCTGATCTTGTATAGGTTTTATCAACTGCTTCTTTTGAAGTATCAAATCTCCATTAGGGCCAAATCTTTTTTGCTGATATTCTGCAATTTTTGATTCTTCAAAACCTATGGTAATTTCACGTTCTTCAATTAATTCTTTGGTGAGTAATGCTCGCTCCTGTTGAAGAGTTATTTTCATTTCCTCTACCTTTTTCAAATCTTTTTCCAGTTCTGTTTTCCATTGCTGAATCCTGCTATCCAACTGCACAGAAGCTTCTTTATAATCGGGAACATTTGCCAAAATATATTCCATATCGATATAAGCGATCCTGTTGGGCTTTTGTGCTTGTATTTGCCATCCAAAACCAACTAAAAAAACAAGTGAAAAAAGAAATTGGCGTTTCATATGTTGTCTGTTTGAAATAATCGTGCCAAAACTAGAATTGCTGTCCAATTATAAAATGGGTTTCCCAACCATTAGCTCCTGTTTGCCCAGGAACAGGATCGAAACCATATCCAAAGTCGATTCCAAGCAATCCAAATTGAGGCATAAATATGCGCAGTCCAGCTCCGGCAGATCTGCTTAACTGGAACGGATTGAAGTCGCGGAAATTATCATAAGCTGCCCCTGCTTCAATAAACGTTAAGGCATAAATAGATGCCATTGGTTTTAAAGTGATAGGGAATCTTAATTCCAAGGAATATTTATTGAAAATCGTGGCTCCATCCTGATCTGTTGCTGCGCTTAAACTTGTTCTGTCCAAAGGAACTACCGATTGATTAGGATACCCTCTTAATGCAATGGGTTCTCTTCCATCCAGACTAAAAGCACCAAGACCGTCCCCTCCTAGATAAAAACGTTCAAAAGGAGGTATTCCCCGATCGTTGTTATAGGCTCCTAAAAATCCATATTGAACCCCCGATTTTAAAACTAGGTTTTTACTTGGACTAAAACTGTATAACGTGGTGTACCAATCTGCTTTAAACTTAACCTTGTAAAATTCAAGCCAATTAAATTTTTCCTGGTCGATTTTGGATGCATCCCCAATTGGGGTTTGTCCTGGCCTTAACCTGGTACCATCCCGGTTTATTAAATTGCCATTTGCATCTTCCAGCTGAAACGCTCTTTGATCGGCTAAATTGGCATAATCAATTCCATTCCACAGGGAATAAGGAGGTGTAAATTTTGCTGTTATACTAAAATCAGATCCGCCCGTAGGGAAGATTGGATTTACTCTCAAGCTGTTTCTGCTAATACCCAGGGTGTAGGTCAGGTTATTTGAAAACCCATCTCCGAAGGTAAATAATCCGGTATTGTAATTATTTAAATCATAACGCTGGAATCCAACGGCCTGTGACAATGTGAAAAAATCATCCGGCCATTGTAATCTTTTTGCCAAACCTACATTTACTCCCAGGATATCAAAACTTCTGGATTTGTCTGCAGTTCTTGACCTGGGGTCAAATAAGAATTGTCTGGTATAAGAAAAGGATGTAGATAAACTTACCGGTTTTTTTCCTCCAAACCAGGGTTCTACAAATGAAAGGCTATAAGTTTGGTAAAAAATACTTGCCTGTGCCCTTAGGGATAGTGATTGTCCATCTCCCATAGGCAATGGTTTGTACGCATCCTTATCTAATATTCCGGCAATAGAGAAGTTGTTAAACGATAATCCCAAAGTACCGATGAAACCACCTCCACCATATCCACCCTGAAGTTCAATCTGGCTTGCTCCTGCTTCAACCACACCATATTCGATGTCTAAAGTACCGCTATTAGGATCTACATTTTTGAAATTTGGACTAATGGATTCTGCATCAAAAAATCCAAGTTGTCCAAGTTCCCTAATAGTTCTTATCACATCCTGCTGATTGTATTTTTGGCCCGGTTTTGTTCTAAGTTCCCTGAAAATTACATGGTCTTTGGTTTTGTCATTTCCCACCACGCTTATTTCATTAAAATACGCTTCTTTTCCTTCAATGATCCTAATTTCAAAATCTATGGTATCATTATAAACTCGGGTTTCAACAGGGTTTATTTGTGAGAACAGGTAGCCATTATTTTTATAAAGGTTACTTAAATCCTGGGAATCCGGACTGGAATCGTCTTCTATTTGTTTTTTAAGGAGTACTCCATTATAAACATCTCCTTTATTTATACCTAACGCTCTGGTCAACTGATCATCTGTATAAACAGTATTTCCTATGAAATCGATATTTCCAATATAGTACTTGTTTCCTTCTTCAAGTTCAATGGAAAGAGCAATAGTTTTAGGATCTTTTATAACAAGGGTGTCTGAAATAATTCTGGCATCCCTGAATCCTTTTTCCTTGTATTTGTTTATAATCTTGGTTTTATCTTCCTCAAAATCTTTTTCCACATACTTTGAACGTTTCCAAACCCTAAGAAAATTCTTTTCCTTAGTGTTTTTCATCGCGCTTTTTAGTTTTGAATTGGTAAATTGTTCATTTCCAATAAAATTGATTTCGCCAATTTTAACCTTTTCACCCTTATCTACATTTACCACCATGTTTACCTTGCCGGCACCAACGGTATCTACAACAGGGGAGGTGTTAATAACCACTTTGGTGTTAAAAAAACCATCTTTTCTATATTTGTTTTTAATATAATTTTTGGTGGTTGTAATAAGGTTCTCGGTTACCTTAACCCCAGGGGTAAGGTTATTTTCTTTTATGAGTTCTTCCTGTGGGGATTTTTTCTTGATACCCTGTATCCTAATTTCAGCCAGTTCCGGTACTTCTGCAATCTCCAGTTCAAGATCTGCAACATTTCCCTCGATATTGGTGATGTAGATATTGATATCGCTAAAAAGTTCAAGATCCCATAATTTCTTAAGGACCTTGCTTATGCGGTCACCGGGAATAAAGATTTCTTCTCCGGGTTTGAGCCCGGTGTAGGCAATTACGGTTTGTTCGTTATAGCTTACTGTTCCGGTAACTTTTATATTTCCTATGGTATATTTTTTCCCTTCACCTAAAGGGAGATCCTGCGCCTGAAATGATAAAGTATACATAAAAAAACAGGCAAAAAGGGTGAACCACTTTATTGATATACCTGTACTAACTGATCTGCTCACTGGTTTTTCCAAATCTTCGTTCTCTGGTTTGATAATTATAAATGGCTTCATATAGATTTTCCCTTCGAAAATCCGGCCATAAGATATTTGTGAAATATAATTCTGCATAGGCTATTTGCCATAGCAAAAAGTTGCTTATTCTTTGTTCTCCACTGGTTCTAATAAGCAAATCTACATCTGGTAAATTTCGGGTGTAAAGATGCTGATTTATAATTGATTCATCAATAGCATCAGGGGATATTTCCTTATTTTTTACTTTTTCGCTTAGTTCCCTAACAACGTGTATTAATTCTTCCCTTGAACCGTAACTAAGTGCCAGGGTTAAAACCATTCGGGTATTGTTCCTTGTTTTTTCAATGACTTCATTAAGCTCCTTTTGAGCTTTTTTAGGTAAATTTTCAAGGTTTCCAATGGCATTTAAACGGATATCGTTTTTTGTAAGGGTTTTAATCTCTTTTTTTAAGGATGAAACAAGCAAACGCATCAGGGTATCAACTTCCATTTTTGGCCGGTTCCAGTTTTCAGTAGAAAAAGCATAAAGAGTGAGGTATTTTATTCCCAATTCAGCACTGCCTTCAACCACATCCCGAACCGCCTGTGTGCCTTCTTCGTGACCCAGGGCACGCAGAAGGCCTTTTTGTTTGGCCCAACGCCCGTTCCCGTCCATTATGATGGAAATGTGTTTAGGGAGTCTTTTCAGATTGATTTTTTCTTTAAACATTCTATCTTAAATGAGAATAACAAGGTTTTTTTCCAAATGTAAACGTAAGGCTTATCCCTGAAAAAATATACCAATCATTCGTATTCCTGTTTCCAAATTCTCTTGGGGGGTCTCTTCTTCCCAATAATTCAGAAGGGTTGCTTCCATCCATATTATCTGTAAAGGTGTACCGAACACCAAATTCAATACCGGCTATAGCATTTTGCGTAAGGCTTTGTTTATAACCAAGAATTAATGGAATTGCGAATTCCCAGTTATCTCCCTGAGGTTGAAGTATGCCTGGATTTCCGACAGTTGGGTCTGCACTTAGGTAATGATGTTTTGAATGAAAATAAGTTATCCCTGTATATAAATAAGGTGTGCTTTGCTGTTGGTCTCTAGCTTTGCTTAAATCATACTCCCAGAAATTAAATTCTATACCCAGGGATGCTTCTGCTATGTTGTTTGAAAAACTGTAACCTCTTTGTTGTCTTCTGGCGTCGCTGGATTTGGAATCATCGGCATTTAATTCAGCATAAAGAAGTGTTAGCCGGAATGCATAGCGGTCACTTCTATTCCATTTTGCCATTCCACCTGCGACAAGGCTGTTGGGATTTATGTACGAGGTGCTTCCAACGTCACCTATAAAGTTTGCAGCGCCTACAAAAGCACCTACTTCGTAGGTTTGGGTAAAGGAAGAAGTATAAACAGCAAACATGAATAATAGTGATATTAGGTGCTTCATAAAGTTTAAAAAGTTTGCAAATATAACAATAATGTTTGCCCTATAACAAATTGAGTGTCCGGGGTACACCTATAAACAGGTTTTGAACAATTTTATTGCTTAATTTCTGCGGTCCTCACCCCATAATAATTTTTGACGAAGTGTTTTCACGAAACTGTCTGGATGAAGTTCTACCATATGAATTTTGAATGGCGCTTTGGTAATAGTAATAATCGTTGAATTATTAAGAGAAGCAAGGCGGGAATCCATCGAAGCCAGATAAAAATCCTCTCTTCCTGAAACTTTCAAGGTAATGGTAGTATCATCTTTAATTATCAAGGGCCGGGCATTGAGGTTATGAGGTGCTATTGGAGTGATGGCTAGGGCATCTGTATTTGGCATAATTACAGGGCCTCCACAACTTAGGGAATAGCCCGTGGATCCGGTAGGGGTGGAGATTATTAATCCATCTGCCCAATAGGAAGTGAGGTAATTGCCATTTAACCAGGTTTCTATGGTGATCATCGAAGTGGTGTTTTTTCTGCTTACGGCAATCTCATTTAGGGCGAAATTGGTTTCTTTGATCTCATCGTTTTCAGGGTCTGTTTTTATGGAAAGAACGGTTCTTTCAGAAATAGAATATTTTTTTTCCAGAATGGTTGAAATGGTTTGTGTGATCTCCTCTTTTTGAATTGTAGCTAAAAAACCTAGCCTCCCGGTATTGATTCCTAATATAGGAATGTTCAGGTCCCGAATGAAATTGATGGATTTTAGAATGGTTCCATCTCCACCAATACTGAAAAACAAATCGTAGGAAGAATCGAGCTCATCAAAGGTGCTGAAGTGATTATATTCCTTGGTAACTGTTTTATTCAGGTGGATGAGGTTCAAGAAATCTTTTTCTATAAAAACCTCGATATTATCCTGTTCCAGAGCGTTTAAGAGCTCTTCTATATATTTTCCTGAGTCGGAATGGTAAAACTGACCATATATGCCTACTTTCATGCTTAAATTTTAAGGTATTTGTCAAGATACTCTGAACGATCGTCCATACTTTGATTGAAACTATCTTCCTGATGTTCAGAAATGACCGTGTAGCCATATCTTCGAAGGGTTTGGAGTATTTCATTGATGCCGCCAGAACTCAGTTTTGCAGTGATTTGGGTTAGCCCGTTTGTTTTCCCAGAAATAAAGAGCCCAAAAAGAACTGCATTATGGGATTCTATTATTTGGCCAATTTCACTAAAAGAATAATCCTTGGATCCTTTTTCAATTACAATAATTCCTCCCGGTTCACTTAGAAATGGGGTGGTGTTAAAGTGATTTATAATATCGGCGAGTTCCAAATAACCCAGATAAGTGTTGTCTAAGCTTAAAACCGGTAGGATGTTGGTTTGATTTCGCGCAAAAACATCAAGGGTTTCCAGCCAGTAAACTGTGTTTCTAACAAAAAAACCTTCCAGCGAATATTGGTGCTCTGCCAGGGTTTTATCTGCTTCAAAAGCGCGAAGGTCATTTACGGAGAAAGAGCCAAGATATACCCCGTCTTTACCCATAGGAATATGCGTGTAATTTAAATCCTTCAGCAATTTTTGAAGGTCTCCTATATTTTCCTCCGGATTGCGAATTTCAATATCGTTGATTATATATTTTTCAAGGCTCATGATTCAGCGTCATTTTTTTGCAAATTAATTAAAATAAAGATCAATTAGGCATCCTCATCTTTGTATTTTTGTTAATCAAAAGCATAAGATAATGACTCAATTAAGCGTAAACATCAATAAAATTGCCACTTTACGAAATGCCAGGGGTGGAGATGTTCCAAATCTTCTTCAATTTGCCAAAGATATTGAAATCTTTGGAGCACAGGGAATAACGGTGCACCCAAGGCCGGATGAAAGGCATATAACATACCAGGATGTACTTGATCTAAAAACAGTACTAACAACCGAATTCAATATTGAAGGAAATCCAAACAAAAAATTTATAGATCTGGTTTTAAAAACACGGCCGGAGCAGGTGACATTGGTTCCGGATGCGGTAGATGCTATCACCTCAAATGCGGGATGGGATACAATAACCCACAAGGATTTTTTGAAAGAGGTGATCACGGAATTTAAACGAAATAAAATTCGAACCTCCATCTTTGTAGATCCAAATACCGAAATGGTAAAAAATGCCCATGCCACTGGAGCTGACAGGATTGAACTCTATACTGAGGAATATGCTAAACGCTATGCAATGGGAGATAAAAATGCCGTAGAAATCTATGCCGACTGTGCCAGGATTGCTACAGAGATGGGATTAGGAGTAAATGCCGGTCATGATCTTTCCCTGGAAAATATTAGGTATTTTAAAGAACAGGTTCCGGAACTCCTGGAAGTTTCCATTGGGCACGCTTTAATTACCGAGGCGTTATATCTTGGGCTGGAATCTACTATTAAAAAATATTTAAAATTATTAAAATAATGATCAATTTACATTCGACTGTTATAGGCGAAGGAAAACCCCTATTGATTCTTCACGGATTTTTGGGAATGGGCGATAACTGGAAAACGCTTGGCAATAAATTTGCCGAAGCTGGTTTTCAGGTTCATTTGCTCGATCTTAGAAACCATGGGAGAAGCCCGCATTCCGGGGAGATGAGTTACGAAGTAATGGCCCAGGATATCAACCAATATTGTACCCTGAACAACCTAAAAAACATTCTGCTTTTAGGACATTCTATGGGAGGAAAAGTAGCTATGCAGGCAGCGGGTGCATTTCCTGATTTGGTTGAAAAACTAATTATAGTCGATATAAGTCCCAAGTACTATGCGCCCCACCATCAGCAAATCATGGATGGTTTGGCTACTTTGGATAATGCCAAACTATCTTCACGAAGTGAGGCTGAAGAGCTTCTGGAGCGATTTATAAAGGATAATGGCACGCGGTTATTTCTTCTGAAGAACTTATACTGGAAAACAAAGGGTAAGCTGGGCTTAAGAATAAATCTGGAAGTTTTGAACGATAAGATTGAAGAAGTGGGAAAAGCACTGCCTTCTAATACCCATTTTGAAAAACCTACCTTGTTTATAAAGGGTGAAAAATCCGGTTATATTACCAGGGAAGATGAAAACCTGATCCAGCATCATTTCCCTAATGCTGAAATTGTTTCTATTCCCGGAGCGGGACATTGGGTGCATGCAGAAAAGATGCCCGAGTTTTATGCGGAAGTAATGCGATTTATGGAATAGCAGCACCAAATTATTATGTATGCATAATAAAATGCCCGTATTCCTTGCGAGATGTGGATTTTATGGTAATTTTGGGGTAGACAATTATTAAAAAAATATAACCTGAATTTATTATGAAAAAACTTTTATTTCTAACGGTATTTACGTTATCTGCTGCGGTGACTTACGCCGGAGGTTATCGGGTGAGTTTACAAGGTCAGCGCGCTTTGGGTATGGGACATACTGGTGTTGCAGTGGTAAACAGTGCCGAATTAGGCTTTTTTAACCCATCTGGCTTGGTTTATCTTGAAAACAAATTAAATATATCGGCAGGGGTAAGTGCTGTATTTTCTGATATAGTTTGGCAAAATGATGAATTTGGTCAAATGTCCCGAGCAGATAACCCTGTAGGAACTCCATTTTATTTATATGCCTCCTATAAGGTTACCGACTGGCTGGCCTTGGGATTAAGTGCTTATACTCCTTACGGAAGTTCTGTAGCCTATGAAGATGATTGGGCAGGGTCTCATTTGGTAAACAATATTGATTTACAGGCTATTTATGTACAAGCCCTTGCTTCGGTTAAGCTTTCAAAATATTTAAGTGTAGGTGGAGGACCCATTTACGTAAACGGAAGCGTTAACTTTAACAGGAACTTAAACCGAACTTTAACCGATATTGACGGAAACAGAAGTAATGTTACTGTAGACGCCAGTGGAGTAGCTGCCTGGGGATGGTCTGCAGGAGCAATGTTTACTCCAACCGAGAAACTACGTGTTGGTTTCAACTATCGTTCAGAAATTATAATTGAGGCGGAAGATGGAGATGCTACATTTAGCAACATTCCTAATTCTCCTTTAACTCCATTTACAAATACAAAATTTGATGCATCCCTTCCGCTTCCGGCAGAATTAACCGTAGGTTTTGCATATCAATTCCTTGATAAATGGTTGTTTGCTTTTGATTATAACCAAACCCTATGGAGCGTTTACGAATCTTTGGATCTGGATTTTGAAAACCCAAATATTCCCGATTCTGAAAATGCCAGAAACTACAAAAGCTCTTCTGTCTACAGATTTGGTTTGCAATTTGACGCTACAGAAAGGTTTACCCTTAGAGGAGGTTACTACTTTGATGAATCTCCGGTTCAAGCTGGATACTTCGCTCCGGAAACTCCGCGTAATGACTCAAATAATTTTACTGGAGGACTTTCTTTTAACGTAAATGACCGCTTTGCTATTGATGCAGCTGTTCTTTATTCAAGATTTGATGAAATAGATGCTTCCTATGATTTCTACTTTGAGAATGGTCAAGCCGCTCCTTTCGAAGGGACTTATAAAAACAATGCATTTACCGTTGGTTTAGGAGTTAGTTATAAATTATAATTTTAAGAAGTTGAGACACATGAAAAACTATATAAAATTTTTACCGTTTTTGGCAATGGGTTTTTTATCCTGTGAGCCGGAGTTAGACAATCCAATAGATGAAGCTGGTTTTTATACCGCTGGAGAAGCAGATTTCTCGAATTATGTAGCACTTGGAAATTCGCTTGCTGCTGGATATGCAGATGGGGCTTTGTATATAACGGGTCAGGAAAATTCCTATCCCAATATTATGGCGCAACAATTTGCCAAGGTGCAGGTTACCAATGGTTTTACCCAGCCTTTAATGAATGATAATGCAGGAGGACTTCTTATGGGAGGAACTCAAATAACATCAAACAGACGCGTGCTTGCTGTAGGCGCAAATGGAAATCCGTCTCCACAAGTGTATGCGGGAATGAAACCAACAACCGATATCACTAATGTGCTTTCCGGTCCTTTCAATAATATGGGAGTTCCCGGAGCAAAAAGTTTTCATTTGTTGGCACCGGGATATGGGAATATAGCAGGGGTTCCGTTAGGAACTGCAAATCCATATTTTGTGCGTTTTGCCTCATCTCCTCAGGCATCAATTCTGGCCGATGCAGTAGCACAAAACCCAACTTTCTTTTCTGTGATGGCAGGAGAAAATGATGTGTTGAGTTTTGCCACCTCAGGAGGTGTTGGAATGGATCAAACAGGAAATACAGATATTACATCTTATGGTCCAAATGACATTACAGATCCACAGGTATTTGCTTCGGTGTATTCTCAAATAGTAACTGCAATGGTGGATACTGGAGCTGATGGAGTATTAACAAGTGTTCCCGATGTAACTGCAATACCGTACTTTACCACAATTCCAAACAATGCCCTTGTGCTTGATGCCGCAACGGCAGCAAGTCTAACCGGATTTTTCCAGGCTGTGGCCGGGATATTCGCCCAGGGCGCAATTCAACAAGGTGCTTCCCCGGAACAGGCGCAGGCCTTAGCGGCACAATATGCAATAACGTTTAATGCAGGGCCAAACCGGTTTCTAATAGACGTTCCTGTATCTCAAATGAATCCTCTTGGATTCAGGCAAATGACAGAAGATGAATTATTGGTATTAACTATAGATCAGCAGGCTTTGGCCCAAGGCTATGGTTCAGTGGTTTTAACCCCTGAGGTTATGCAGGTTTTGGGTCTTTTACAACAAGGAGGGCAGCCAACGCAGGAACAGGCTCAACTTGTTCTAAATGCAGTTAGTGGGATTGATGATAAAGATGCTTTAGACAATCAGGAAATTCAAGCAATTGCCACGGCAACAAATGCTTATAATGCTACTATAAAAGCGCTAGCTCAGGCAAACGGACTTGCATTCGCCGATGTCAATGCCTTTTTAACCCAGGTTGCCAATGGAGGAATTCCTTTTGATGCCGGGACGGTTACTGCTCAATTTGTAACTGGCGGAGCATTTTCTTTAGATGGTGTTCATCCAACACCAAGAGGTTATGCCGCAATAGCAAATCTTGTTATTGACGAAGTGAACCGAACCTATAGATCTAACGTTCCAAAAGTGAACATCGGTAACTACGGGACCGTAACCTTGAGCAATGATGTTCAGTAATTAAAGGAGTTATAGATTTATCATTTGCCTTCATTGGGAAAGAGTACATAAATCTAAATTATTATCATAAAAAATATAAAACGCCGGAAACTCTCCGGCGTTTTTTTTGCATTTTTGTTAAAATAATCAAACCAACCTAAAAATGAACTTTGTAATCCGAATTCTATTAACCGCTGTGGCGGTATTTTTATTGGCAGAATTTCTTCCCGGTGTTTCTGTAGCTGGATATGTAACCGCTATTATTGTGGCCCTTGTGCTTGCAGTTTTAAACCTGATTGTAAAGCCTATTCTGGTATTGCTCACCCTTCCTGTTACCGTTTTAACTTTGGGATTATTCCTGCTTGTCATCAATGCTATTATTATTTTACTGGCAGATGCGTTTATTTCTGGTTTTGGAGTGGCTGGGTTCTGGATAGCTTTGCTTTTTAGCCTTTTGCTCTCCATTTTTCAATCCATCCTGTTTTCTCTGTTGGGATCAGATTAGAAGTCTGCTGAAATTCAGTGTTTTGATGCTTTGTGAAGAGGCAAAAATTTTGTACTTTTGCACACCAATTTTTATAACAAGTTAAGATGAATATTACCAGAGAGAATATTGATGAATTGAATGCGGTTGTTAAAGTAGATATCGCAAAGGAAGACTATAGCGAAAAAGTTGATAAAATCTTAAAGGATTATCGGAAAAATGCCAATATCCCTGGTTTTAGAAAAGGCCATGTTCCTATGGGGATTGTGAAAAAGCAGTATGGGAAAGCTGTTTTGGTAGATGAAGTGAATAAAATGTTGCAGGATGCCCTGAATAAATATTTAACCGAGGAAAAACTGGATGTTCTTGGAAATCCACTTCCTAAAGAACAGGAGAATTTTGACTGGGATCAGGAAAACTACAGCTTCGAATTTGAATTGGGACTTTCTCCCCAGTTTGAAGTTAATTTTGAAACCAAAAAGCCTATCACCCAATACAAAATCGTTGCCGGTGAGGAAATGATCCAAAATCAAATCAAACATCTTCAAAAGCAATACGGGAAACTTATCTCTAAAAATGTAGTTGAAGAAGGAGATGTTGTTGCAGGAACTTTTAAAAATGAAGAAGAAGGTATCGATAGCTCAACCTCTCTTCCTTTGGAAAAATTAAAAGGGAAAAAAAATCTAAACAAATTTGTTGGAGCGAAGGTAGGAGATACCATCAGTCTTAAAACAAAAGATCTTTTTGAAGATGATCATCAGTTGATAGATTTTCTAAAGATTGATCACGATAAAGCACATGATCTTGATATCGATGTGGATTTCACCATTTCTGAGATCAACAAGCAGGAACTTGCTGAATTGAATCAGGAGTTTTTTGATAAACTTTTCGGAAAAGATGAGGTGAAGTCGGAAGATGAACTTAAAGAAAAGATCAAAGAAGATGCGGCAAAGCAATTTACGCAACAAAGTGATCAGCAATTGTTGAATGACGTTACTGAATCTCTTATCGAGAATAATACCTTTGAACTTCCTAAAGAATTCCTTAGAAAATGGATCCAAACCGTAGGTGAAAAACCCTTAACCGAAGATGAAGCCAAGGAAGAATTTGATAAAAGTGAACAAGGCCTGCGTTTTCAGTTAATTGAAGGGAAATTAATCCGGGATAATGATCTTCAGGTGAAATTTGAAGATCTTAAGGCTTTTGCAACTGCAAGAATAAAAGAGCAAATGGCCCAGTTTGGACAGATGGATCCTTCGGAAAAAGAACTGGATGATATTGCAGCCAGAGTGCTTTCAAATCAGGAAGAAGTAAAGCGTTTGTCAGAGCAATTGCTCAATGAAAAACTGCTTGCTTTCTACAAGGAAAACATTAAAATGAAAGAAAAAGAAATGACTTATGATGACTTTGTTAAAGAGATTTACAAATAGTCTTTCTTGATTTTTATACATATCTTTAAGGCGTTAGACCATTTGGAGTAACGCCTTATTTACTTAAAAAAAGAATTTATACAGCTATGGATTACGGAAAAGAATTCGAGAAATATGCCATCAAAGAGAGAGGCATAAATAGCAATTATTACGAAAAAATAATCAGTAGTGTCACTCCTCCAATGGGGATGACACCCAATATTATTGAAGAGCGGCAAATGAATGCTGTTGCCATGGATGTTTTTTCACGTTTGATGATGGACAGGATCATCTTTTTAGGAACACAAATTAACGATCAAATCGCTAATATAATTCAGGCGCAGTTATTGTTTCTTGAAAGTACAGATGCTTCCAAGGATATTCAAATTTACATCAATTCCCCGGGTGGTGGCGTGTATGCTGGAATGGGTATCTATGATACCATGCAGTTCATCAAACCGGATGTTGCTACAATTTGTACAGGAATGGCCGCTTCTATGGGAGCAGTGCTGCTTTGTGCAGGTACAAAAGGCAAGCGAAGCGGACTTCCTCATGCAAGAGTGATGATTCACCAGCCTTTAGGCGGTGCCCAGGGTCAGGCGAGTGATATTGAGATCACGGCGCGTGAAATTATGACCCTTAAAAAGGAATTGTATGATATAATCTCGAAACATTCCGGCCAGCCATATGAGAAGTTGGTAGAAGACAGTGACAGGGATTTTTGGATGAAAGCAGATAAAGCCAAGGAGTACGGAATGATTGATGAAGTTTTAACAAGAGACAAATAAATTATTTTTGTTTTTCTGAGGAATTATTTATAATTCCATATCAGGAGAATTGAAAATTGAATGGATAACCAATGGCGAAAAATGATTTAGAATGTTCCTTCTGCGGAAGGAAAAAACCCGAAACCAACCTATTGATAGCAGGGCTGGATGCACATATTTGTGATAAGTGTATCGAGCAGGCGCATGGAATTGTGTTAGAGGAATCAAAACAGGGACAAACCGGGGAGCTTTCAGCAGATTTAATGTTGAGCAAGCCAAAAAAAATCAAAGCATTTTTAGATGATTATATCATTGGACAGGAAGATACCAAAAAGGTGATGTCTGTAGCAGTATATAATCATTACAAAAGATTGTTACAACCAAAGAGTGAGGATGATATTGAAATTCAAAAGAGCAATATTATCATGGTTGGGGAAACCGGAACAGGTAAAACCCTCATGGCAAAAACCATCTCAAAAATGTTGAATGTTCCTCTTGCAATTGTAGATGCCACGGTGCTTACCGAGGCAGGATATGTAGGAGAAGATGTAGAAGGTATCTTGACCAAGTTGTTGCAGGCTGCCGATTATAACGTAGAGAAAGCCCAGCGTGGAATTGTTTTTATAGATGAAATAGATAAAATAGCACGTAAAGGTGATAATCCATCTATTACCAGGGATGTTTCTGGAGAAGGTGTGCAACAGGCTCTTTTGAAACTATTGGAAGGAACCACGGTAAATGTTCCGCCAAAAGGAGGAAGAAAACACCCCGATCAAAAATTCATTGAAATCGATACAGAGAATATTTTATTTATAGCAGGTGGTGCGTTCGACGGAATTGAACGCAATATCAGTAAAAGGTTGAATATGCAGGCGGTGGGATTTAGTGCTTCCAAAAGTGAGGATGACATTGAGCGCACCAATTTGTTGAGGTACATCATACCAAAGGATTTAAAAGATTATGGTTTGATTCCTGAAATAATTGGCCGTTTGCCGGCACTCACCTATATGAACCCGTTGGACAAGGAAACCCTAAGGGCGATTTTAACCGAACCAAAAAATGCAATCATCAAACAATACCAGAAATTGTTTGAAATGGATAACATCCAATTTGAGATAACAGATGAGGCGTTAGATCATATTGTAACCCAGGCTATAGAATATAAACTGGGTGCGAGAGGTTTGAGATCGCTTTGTGAAGCTATTTTAACCGATGCGATGTTTGAATTACCGGAGAGCAATATCACAAAGCTGAAGGTAACCAGGGAATATGTTATAGATAAATTGGATAAATCCGGAATTACGAAACTTAAAAAAGTTTCTTAAAAAGTATTCTTTATAAGAACTATCAAAGCCATCCTATCCGGGATGGCTTTTTGTTTTAAATGAATTCCTATTTGGAAATCATTGTTTTCCGGTACTCATTTATTTCTTTAACTTCCTAATTGAGAACCATTAAATTAAATGCACTTCCCTGATTAGTGTGACCGTTTTATGCATTTATTTTCAATGCTACTTGTTTTTAAATTCCCGCTGATTTCGGGGATTCTCGCAGAAATCAATCTTCACTATTTTTCTAGCCACGAATACACGAATATTTTTTTGTCTTGTCTCTTGAATCTTAGATTCCATCTTTATTTCTGGCCTCTCAACTTAATAAAAATCTTGCTTCTTTCAGTGAAACCAAAGGCGGAACCATCCTGGCTCTTTACAAATCATTACTGTTTGGAATTAAGAAAACCTTCCGGGATAATTTTCGGGTTAAAATCCCAAATAAGCGGTAGAAGATAGTAAACAACCAATGTTATTAAGATAATAGATAGCAGGTTCATCCATATTCCGGATTTTATCATATCAGGAATCCGGAGATGCCCGGATCCAAAAACAACCGCATTGGGCGGAGTTGCAACCGGGAGCATAAAGGCACATGATGCTGCAAGGGTAGCGCTTATCATCAGCATAAAAGGATGAACTTCAAGAGCCAGAGCCATGGTAGCCAGTATAGGCAATAACATAGCCGTTGTAGCAAGATTGGAAGTAACTTCGGTTAAAAAATTTACAGCGATTACCAGGATTAATATAATTGCGAAAAGGGGCAAATTTTCAAGATTTACCAGTTGTTCCCCAATCCAAACGGCAAGTCCGCTATCCCCAAAGGCCTTTGCAAGGGCCATTCCACCCCCAAACAACAGGATGATTCCCCAGGGGATTTGCACTGCTTCTACCCAGGTTATCAATGGGTTTCCGTTGATTCCTGACGGAATTATAAACAAACAAATCGCTGCTATAATTGCAATGATAGTATCGTCTAAAAAAGGAAAGTAGGGCTGTAGTAAAAAAGACCTGCTTATCCATGCAAAGGCTGTTAATCCAAAAACAATCAATACCCGTTTTTCCTGTTTGCTGATTTTCCCCAGATTCTTTAAAAGACGGTTGATCTCCTCTTTTCCTCCGGGGAATTTCTGTTGTTCAAATTTAAAGGCAAATCCGGTAAGATACTTCCAGCAAACAATTAGAAGCACTAATGAAATTGGTAATCCGATTATGATCCACTGTGTAAAACTGATTTCAATTCCATAGATTTCTCCTACAATTCCGGCAAATACGAGGTTTGGTGGAGTTCCAATTAGGGTAGCAATCCCTCCAATGGAAGCACTATAGGCAATTGCCAGCATGAGCGCTTTTCCGAAGAGTGCATTTTCATCTTTTTTTGTGTCAGGATTGTTTTCCAACTGACTAATAATTGCCATTCCAATAGGCAACATCATCACAGAAGTTGCAGTATTGGAGATCCACATAGACAGGAATGCGGTGGCCGCCATAAAGCCCAAAATGATCATTTTTATATCGCTTCCTATAAAATTAATTATAGAAAGTGCGATGCGTTTATGGAGGTTCCATTTTTCTATGGCCACAGCCAGCATAAAACCGCCCAGATATAAAAAAACATATTTATGACCAAAGGCAGCTGTAGTGGTTTCAATGCTTAAAGCACCTGTAAGCGGAAATAAAATTATAGGCAACAATGCAGTAATGGCAATAGGAACAACTTCAGTAACCCACCAAATTGCCATCCAGATGGTGACGCAAAGCACATCAAAAGCAGCCTCCGGCATGGAATCTGGTTTGCCAATGAGTTGCATGATTGTAAATGTTAATGGGCCGGCAAGCAAAATCAGAGCTCTTAAAACCTTATTCATGGATTTGGAATTAAACAGAAACTCCGGCAAGATAATCAAAAACCCCGGGGCTCGCCCACAAGGAATGAATCGATAATTCAGGAGAAAATACTTCTAAAAATTCAGGCAGGCGTATTATACCCTCAATAAGGGGTTGACTTTATTATCCTTAAGGATTTGAAGTGTGATGGTGGTCACTATTGAAAAAAGGATATTTAGAACGGAAAATGATCTTTTAAATAAATATATTAGAGTTATAAAATTAAGTTATGGAACAGTTAGAAATAAAAACAGCAATTCAAATTTCCAAATCAAAAGCTGAGGTCTTTGATGCTATCACAGATCCTGAAAAAATGAAAAATTATTTTATTTCAGAAAGTACAGGGAATATGGTAGCGGGCCAATCAGTTTCATGGAAATTTCCTGAGTTCGAAGGAGAGGTACTCGTAGAAGTAAAAAAGCTAATCCCTGATGAATTTATCTCTTTTGAATGGGAGGGAGCCAAGGCAAAGAAATTACTGGTAAGTATAATTCTAACTGAAATGCCTGATAAAAGTACCCTGGTAAACGTAACCGAAGGAAAGTTGGCCAATGATAAAGCAGGAATAGAATGGTTTGGAGGTAATACCGAAGGTTGGACAAATTTTCTTGCCTGCCTAAAGGCATACCTGGAATACGGGATTAACCTTAGAAAAGGGGCATTTGAATTCAGAAGGGGAGAACTTTAATTTATATAAAAAATCACCTTTATTAGATGGCCGAAATTCAGATCATAAAAAAACCCGCTTCTTTCAAAGCGGGTTTCAAATTTATTATTTAAAGTCTGAGATCTCAGATCTCAAATCTAATTACTACATCATTCCGGGCATTCCGCCACCCATTCCTCCTGACATTCCGCCACCAGAGTTATCTTCTTTAATATCGATTAAAGCACATTCGGTGGTTAAGATCATTCCGGCTACAGAAGCTGCATTTTCAAGTGCAATTCTGGTAACTTTTTTGGGATCTATAATACCTGCTTTCATCATATCTACATAGGTGTTGGATTTTGCATCATAACCGTAGTTATTTTTGCCTTCCAATACCTTATTGATCACAACAGAACCTTCACCACCTGCATTCTCTACAATGGTGCGTAACGGAGACTCAATAGCCTTATTCACGATTTGAATTCCGGTTTCTTCATCGGCATTTTCGCCTTTTAGAGATTCCAAAGCTTTCTTGGCGCGAACCAAAGCAACACCACCTCCGGCAACAATGCCTTCTTCAATAGCTGCACGGGTTGCATTAAGCGCATCGTCTACACGGTCTTTTTTCTCTTTCATTTCAACTTCTGATGCTGCACCTACATAAAGTACGGCAACTCCACCTGCCAATTTAGCAAGGCGCTCCTGAAGTTTTTCTTTGTCATAGTCTGAAGTAGTAGACTCAATCTGAGATTTTATCTGGTTAACACGTTCTTTGATCGCGTTGTTGTCTCCAGCTCCATTTACTATGGTTGTGTTATCTTTATCGATAGCAATTTTCTCTGCATTACCAAGCATATCCAGGGTAGCATTTTCAAGAGAAAAACCTCTTTCTTCAGAAATTACCGTACCACCTGTTAAGATAGCGATATCTTCCAACATTGCCTTTCTGCGATCTCCAAATCCCGGAGCCTTTACAGCAGCGATTTTTAAAGAACCTCTTAGTTTATTTACTACCAAGGTTGCAAGGGCCTCGCCATCTACATCTTCGGCTATGATCAATAATGGTTTTCCAGATTGTGCTACTGGCTCCAAAACTGGTAAAAGATCTTTCATAGAAGAGATCTTTTTGTCATACAACAGGATATAAGGATCTTCGAGATCTGAAGTCATTTTCTCACTGTTGGTAACAAAGTAAGGAGAAAGATATCCACGGTCAAACTGCATTCCTTCAACCACATCTACATGAGTTTCAGTTCCTTTAGCTTCTTCGACAGTGATAACTCCATCTTTTCCAACTTTTGAAAAAGCTTCAGCGATCAATTCCCCAATATGGTCATCGTTGTTAGCAGAAATAGAAGCTACCTGCTTTATTTCTGCTAACAACGATGACCATATTGGGGAATTGATCGCTGAAGCTTTTTCAAAAGTTGGAAAAGAT
>JAWOHC010000275.1:0-3003 GCA_046496275.1 Gillisia sp. | reverse complement strand
TGCAAAATTCCTTCAGGGTTATAGTGCCGGCGGCATCTTCAGGAATAATTGTTTCCATCATCCTGGCAATTTCAAGAGCCATTGGAGAAACGATGATTGTAGCCATCGCTGCCGGACAGCAGCCGCGGCTAACATTTAACCCACTGGTTCCTGTAGAAACCATTACCACTTATATTGTGCAGGTAAGCCTGGGAGATGTCCAGCATGGATCCCTGGAATACAGAACGATCTTTGCTGCGGGAATTACCTTGTTCATTTTCACCTTTCTGCTTAATACTATTAGTTATAGAATCAGGAAAAAATTCCAGGAGAAATATGAATAATATAAGAAAAAACAGACTTAAGGACCAGTTATTTATGGTTTGGGGAATTGCCTGTACACTTTTGGGTTTAGTGCTTCTGGCAATATTTATAGGTTCCATCCTCATCGATGGGCTACAAAGGATAGACTGGGATTTTATCACCGGCCTTCCATCACGATATGCCGAAAAATCGGGAGTTTTTACTGCCTTAATGGGGAGCATTTGGATACTTGTACTAACCACGATTATATCGCTTCCTCTTGGTGTTGCCGCTGCAATCTATCTGGAAGAATATTCGAAAAAAAACCGATTTTCATCCATTTTAGAAGTGAATATTTCCAATTTGGCCGGTGTTCCTTCCATTATTTACGGACTTTTAGGTCTTGAGATCTTTGTGCGGATTCTCGAAATGGGAGCAAGTGTCCTGGCAGGAAGTTTTACCCTGGCCTTGCTAATCCTTCCTATTGTGATTGTTTCTACCAGGGAAGCGATTAAGGCAGTTCCAAAATCCCTCAGGGATGCCTCCTTTGCATTAGGGGCGTCCAAATGGCAAACGGTTTCCATGCAGTTGCTTCCGGCTTCCTTTGGTGGGATTTTAACCGGGGTGATATTAGCACTTTCAAGAGCGGTAGGTGAAACTGCGCCGCTAATTGTTATTGGGGCTTTGGCTTATGTGCCTTTTGCGCCCTCATCTCCAATGGATGAATTTACCGTGATGCCCATACAAATCTTTAACTGGATTTCCAGGCCTCAGGCAGGATTCGAGGTAAATGCCGCCGCCGCAATTATTATGTTGTTATTGATTACCTTTATAATGAATGGAATAGCGGTTTATCTAAGAAATAAATGGCAGAAAAAATTAAAATAAAAAAGCTTTTTTAAATGAGCGAAAAGAAGAAGGAGATCATAGATAAGTCTATCAAAAGAAAACATAAACTTGAAACCAAAGGGGTAAAAGTCTTTTATGATGATTTTATGGCTATTAAAGGCATAGACATGACCATAAAGGCCAATAAAGTGACTGCTTTTATAGGTCCCTCAGGATGCGGGAAATCAACATTTTTACGTTTGTTCAACAGGATGAATGATTATGTGGATGGCTTCCGGCTGGAAGGAGATGTACTAATTGACGGTGAAAACATTTACAAAAAGAAGGTCAACGTAGAACAATTGCGAAAACAGGTGGGCATGGTATTTCAAAAGCCAAATCCCTTTCCAAAATCTATTTTTGAAAATGTTGCTTATGGTTTGAAAATTCAGGGGATAAAGGATAAAAGGTACCTGAAGGAAAAAGTGGAGGATTCCCTGAAACAAGTCGCTTTATGGGATGAAGTTAAGGACGATCTCAACAAATCGGCAAATGCACTTTCAGGAGGACAGCAACAAAGATTGTGTATTGCCCGCACACTTGCTGTAGAGCCTTCCATCATTTTGATGGATGAGCCTACCTCTGCATTGGATCCGCTTTCAACCGCTAAGATCGAAGAACTTATTTACGAATTAAAAGAAAAATATACCATAGTAATCGTAACCCATAATATGCAGCAGGCTGGAAGAATAAGTGATAATACCGCTTTTTTCTACCTTGGAGAGCTCATAGAGTATGACCGGACGAAAAAACTATTTACCAACCCTGAAAAACAACAAACCGAAAACTACATTACCGGTAGATTTGGATAAAAGATAAGGCTATGATAAGTTTAGACCAAAATAGAGAAGCCCTCAATCAATCCGGGGTGGAAATGCTGTCCCTTTGCAGAAAACAACTTGAGAATGCACGCGATGCATTTTTCACCCATGACAGTGATTTGGCAGAAGAAGTAGTTCGAACAGAGAACAGGGTAAATGCCCTGGATTTAAAGATTGACCGCGATTGCGAACGTTTTATCGCGCTGCACAATCCCGTGGCAAGCGATCTTAGGTTTGTTTTGGCCCTGAGAAAGATCAATTTTGATCTCGAGCGCGTTGGAGATCACGCCTACGGAATCTCAAAATATATCATCGAGGTGGATACTCCTATTGAGGATAGGTTGCTGGAAATTATGCAGGTGGAGGAAATGTTTGAATCGGCACTTTCTATGCTGGATGATATTACTGATGCCTATAATGAAGCCGATGCGAAGTTGGCCAGAAAGGTTTTTAAAAAGGATAAAGTCCTCAATAAGATCAATATGAAATCCTTTAAGATTATCTCTACGGAAGTGAGAATTAATCCTGAATTGATTGATCAATTTCTACTGTTGTTTTCTGTTATTAAAAAACTCGAAAGAATTGGAGATCTTGTTACAAATATTGCTGAAGAGATTATTTTCTTCCGCGAAGCTGAAGTGGTAAAACACCGTAAGAAAAAGACGTTTAAGCGGGGCAAGGAAGAGTAAAACTATTGAGAATTTTAAGTTGATTACGTTCTCTTCCAACGTGAAAAAATTAGGAATTATACCGGAGAACGATCCATCTGCATTTTAGATGGATCGTTCTGTTTTAGGGAAGGCTAAAGCTAAAGCTTTAGCTAAAGGAAATAGTATCTAAATTGTCTATAAAAATCATAGGAAATTATGGCTTAGGATAATTCTGAAGATCACATTTTTCTGAATTTAGACTTTACAAATTAGAAACCAACTTATAATTTTCCTACACCAAAAAAAATTAAAGGTTCGGTAGTTGACCTGATATATAACCCCTTCAACGATAAGTTTTTTTT
>JAWOHC010000263.1:0-2670 GCA_046496275.1 Gillisia sp. | reverse complement strand
GGTAACCTTGATATCCATTTTAGGAATATAAGTGTCATCTATAATTCCATGCATTCTTCCATTTACAATAAAATCTCCGGTGGTTTGTACGTTTTCAATATTCTTCGCGTAGATCTCGGGCATAACCGCAAGGAAGTTTTTAAAGTCAGAAGAAGGCGTTTTAAAGGAAATGTCTATTTCATTGTGGTCCTCATTCACATCCACAAAACCTTCAAAAGTAAGTGGTAATTGGTTGACGATAGCCTCATTTTCAAGGAAGGTGTATTTCAATTCATCCAGATCCATCTGGATCACGGCTTCAAGTCCAACCTTGTTTTTGTTTAAGTAGTTCACACCGTCATATTCCATCGTGACCAAAGCGGTGGTGCTGGTTTCAAGCTCCGACTGCTGCAGGGAAAAATCCCCTGTTCCCTTATGGTTTAAATCTTCCAGATAAAGCGATAATTTTTGACCCTGGTCTACATACTTTAACCTGGAATCATTGATTTCATAATGTTTAAGGTCCAGCTTGAAGGGAGTTGAGATTGTATCTCCTTCAGCTGCTAAATCTTTTATGCTAATGTCATAATTATTATTGCCAAGGGAATCCACGTGGATATTTATAAAAGCATTATCCAACCTTATTTTATCAATTTTTTTAGGTTGATCGCTGCCTTTAAAGAGTTCTTTAATGGACATTTCCAGTAAAAGTTCCCCGCCAAAAGCAAGGGTGTCTCCTTTAAAGGGCTCTTTATTGATCACGCTAACATCTTTTAAAACCAAAGTTGCCTGAGGGAAACTTCGGAATAAAGTAAGATCCAGATCGCTGAATTCTACTTCAGCATTTACATTTTTATTGATGGATTTTTTCATCATTTCCGTTAATTGGGCTTCAAAAATAAATGGAGCTGCAATTAGCAGGGCAAGGATTACCACCAGAACGATTCCGGTAATTTTAAATATTTTTTTCATTTCTTTTAAGTTTTATCACTTCTGATTTTTAGCAAAAACAGGATCCATTGGCTCTGCTAAGGAAATCTCTTTAGGGTCTGGGTGATTAATTTGCTCAAATTTCAATTCGTCATTGACTCCAAGATCAAATCTTCTTCTCATCCAGTACACTGCGATGTACAAAAACGGAGTGTCGAAAAGGGCGACTAGCACTTTAAACAAAAATCCGCTTAACAGCAGGGTTCCAAATAGATCCCATTCAATTTTATTAAAGCTGCAAAGCAAAAACAAGACCGAAAATGTATCCACGAATTGCGACATGAAGGTAGAGAAGTTATTCCGAAGCCACAAGTGGTTGCCATGGGTTAATTTTTTCCAGAAATGAAACAATTGAATGTCTACAAATTGTGCCAGTAAATATGCCATCATGGAAGCAAAAACGGCTATTCCGGTGGCTCCAAAAACCTTTGAGAACAAGGTGTCCCCTATGGGGGACCAGGTGGTGGCAGGCACGAAATCTGCAGCGTAGATGATTATTAGGGAAAAAAGAGAAGCGAAAATTCCAACTGTAACCACTTGATTGGCCTTTTGTTTTCCATAAACTTCGCTAATAATATCGGTGATTAAAAAGGTGATGGGGTAAGGTAATATTCCTACGGAAATTTCAAAAGTATACATCCCGAAAAAATCCCAGGAAAAGAATTTCTGAAAGATCAAATTGGAAACGACCAGGGAAGTTATAAACAGGGCAGCCAGAGCAAGATAGATTCTTTGCGCCAGCAACAGGTCTTTTATCGATTTTGGATTCAAATTATTTTTTTAGAACTCTTACCAACAAAATTAAGCCTATGTTAGTTTGTTTTATTTAATTTGCCGTGAAATTAATAAATCTTCACCAAAACATTTCTTAAAGAAGTCTTGAAGTCTCCAAAAATATTTTACATCGCGCTGGGAAGCAATAAGGGAAATAGGCTAAAGTTCATGCAACTGGCTTTGGATAAAATGTACCGGGAAATTGGAGAGATTCTTCAAATTTCGGCGGTATACGAAACTCCTGCCTGGGGATTTGAAGGCGACTCTTTTTTAAACGCCTGTGCTGCAGTGAGCAGCCGGTTTTCTTCGGAAGAAGTGCTGGTGAAATTGCTGAAAATTGAAACTTCCCTGGGTCGTTCGCGCTCCAATGTTACTACGTATGAAAACCGAAGCATAGATCTTGATATTTTGCTTTTAGGAGCGGAGATTGTAGACTCCGAGTCGCTGAAAGTTCCTCATCCTCAAATGCAACACAGGAAGTTTGTTTTATTGCCGCTTGCAGATATCGCTTCAAAAGAAATTCACCCTGTACTAAAAAAGTCAATTTCCCAGCTTTTAGCTGAAACAGGAGATACTTCCCCCATTGATTCCATTTCAGAAAAACTTGTGAATCCCGCGAAATCCCAAGGTTTTCAGAATTGTAATTATATAGCGATTGAAGGAAATATCGGTGCAGGGAAGACCAGCCTGGCTACCATGATCTCACAGGATTTCAATGCCAAGCTAATCCTGGAACGCTTTAAGGATAATCCATTTTTGCCGAAATTTTATGAAGATCAGCATCGGTATGCTTTTCCGCTGGAAATGTCCTTTTTAGCCGACAGGTATCAGCAGCTTTCAGATGATCTGGCTCAATATGATCTTTTTACAGATTTTATAGTCTCCGATTATGATGTTTTCAAATCCCTGATCTTTGCAAAGATCACG
>JAWOHC010000108.1:0-5890 GCA_046496275.1 Gillisia sp. | reverse complement strand
CTTCCTTATTTTATTTCATCAAAAGATCTCGTGCTGGAAAGCGCGAAGGAGTTGCTTTATCAGGAAAAAATGAAGGAATCGGTGAGGCTTTTAGGGATATCACTTTCTAATTTAAATACTGAAAAAAGAGCAAAAAAGGAAGAAATCGCAGTACAGCTGAAGTTTGAGTTTTAACCCAAATAATTCAGGCGGGCCTGCATCAGGGTTTTAATTTATAAAAAATATGCCACGAAGAACCAACATTATAGTGGTTTCGTGGCATATTATATTTACTCGCAAAGGTCTTTTTTAAAGTTCAAACTTTAAAAAAGTTGGCAGGTTAATTCCGTTTATTCAACTTCAGAAACCCTCAATGTATTCACCATACCTTTATCTGCAATAGGCATCGCTGCAAGATTTATAACAAAATCTCCATGATCTGCATAGCCTTTGTCTTTTGCTATTTGGTTGATATCCTCAATGGTCTCATCGGTACTAACATATTTATCGTAAAAGAAAGCTTTCACTCCCCAAAGCAAGCTTAATTGTGAAAGTATTCTTCTGTTGGAAGTGAACACCAATATATTGGATTCCGGTCTCCAAGCAGAGATTTGAAAGGCTGTGTATCCACTATTTGTCAAGGTACAAATAGCTTTAGCCTTGATCTCATTAGCCATAATGGCCGCGTGGTAACAGATAGATTTTGTGATATATCGTTTTGTTCGAATGTGCGGTGGGTCGTGCGGAACATGAATTAGCGGTGAATTCTCTACGGCATTAATTATTTGTGACATTTTTTGAATTACCTGCACCGGATAATTCCCTACAGATGTTTCCCCACTTAACATCACGGCATCTGCACCATCCATTACAGAATTTGCCACGTCATTTACCTCTGCCCTGGTAGGAGTAAGGCTGGTGATCATGGTTTCCATCATTTGAGTTGCTATAATAACAGGTATTCTTGCTTTTTTGGCGATTAAAACCAATTGCTTCTGAATTAAAGGAACTTCCTGTGCAGGAATTTCCACTCCCAAATCTCCACGAGCTACCATTAAACCATCACAGTAAGCTACAATTTTCTCAATATTTTTAACGCCTTCCGGCTTTTCAATTTTTGCAATAATGGGAATTTTATGGTCGCTATGCTCTTTTATAAGATTTTGAAGTTCTATCAAATCGTTTTCCTGACGCACAAAAGAAAGTGCCATCCAATCCACTTCAAGGCTACATGCGAAAATGGCATCCTTAATATCCTTTTCGGTCAATGCCGGAAGAGAAATATTTGTGTTGGGAAGGTTTACTCCCTTTTTGGATTTTAGCGGTCCTCCCTGGATAACTTTGGTAACCACTTCATCCACCAGGTTGGTGCTTACAATTTCGAACATCAATTTACCATCATCCAGTAAAATCAATTCTCCTTTTTGCACATCTTGTGGAAAGGTTGCATAATTCATATAAACCCTGGAAGCATCACCCTTAAAAGGCTTTCCGGTTACAAAAGTTATTTGATCTCCCGGATTCACGACCACCTCTTCTTTCATGGTGCCCACTCTCAATTTTGGACCCTGCAAATCGGCAAGAATAGCGGCACTATATCCAAATTCTTCATTCAATTCGCGAATCATTTGAACGCGTTCCTTTACATCTTCATAATCTGCATGAGAGAAATTCACCCTGAATACATTTACCCCGGCTTCAAGCATGTCTTTTAAAACAGCTTTTGTACTCGTTGCAGGACCCAAAGTGGCTACTATTTTTGTTCTTTTATTTGTTGGCATTAGTCTAAAATTAAATTATTTTTTGATTTAAGTTGATTTGAATCAACTGAATATATAGTGATCACATTTGGAATAAAAGCGATCTTATTTATGAGTTTTTGAAGTTGTTCCGGCTCAAAATCTTCTTCAACTTTTAAGAAAAAATCTACCTCTTTAAATTCCGGAATTAAATAAGTGAGTTGAGCAGCGCCTTCATCTTCATTAAAAAGCGATCCGGAACTAATAACCTTTTTGAGCGGCCCCTTGTATTTATTTTTTATAAGATAATAATTCCTGTATTTCACAGGTTCTTTAAAAATATAAAGTGGATAATTGGCCAGTACAGTACCATGGTTAAAATCCAGATCAAGCCGGGCTCGCCGCATATTAATCTCTAAATGCTTATTTAATAAATAAGCCATTTTGAATTCATCTAAAGAACTATGAATTGCGAGAAGTTGATAATCCTCCTCATCATCCAGAATCAACTTGTGGGATAGCATACCGTTAAACTTAAATGATAAAGATATAATAAGAATGCCAATTTAGCAGATTTTTTGCCTGTTTTTTGGGTTATTTTCACGAAAACGTTATAGTAAATCCGCTTGTAGTTCTAAATCTCTATCTTATTCTGAAGCGCATAATAGGCCCGTTTTGAAGCTCTTTCTTCTGCCTTTTTTTTAGATGTAGCCCTTGCTTTTGCCACCACCGTTTCATCAATTCTTAGCTTCACCGCAAAATGTTTGATCTCGTCATTACCGGAATCTTCATAAATTTCATAGCTAAAGGTCTTTTTGGTCTTCTGGCACCATTCGATCAATAAACTTTTATAACTTATTACCTTTCCTTCCAGTTGCTCAATGTCAACATAGGGATTGATCACCCGCTCATAAATAAAACGCTTGCAATATTTGTAACCTCTGTCCCCGTAAATAGCACCTATGAGCGCTTCAAATAAATTACCGTGAATATTGGCGCCAAATTGTTCCTTTGGAAGGTTGGTTTGCACGAGACCTATAAGATTGAGATCTTTTCCAAGCTCGTTTAAGTGCTTCCTGCTAACAACTTTAGAGCGCATTTTTGTAAGATAACCCTCATTACCCCCGGGAACGGTTTTAAAAAGATACCCTGCGATTACAGCACCCAACATGGCATCGCCCAGGAATTCCAGCCTTTCAAAGTTGATGGCATTTCCTTCCTTATCCTTTTGGTTAAGGGATCTATGGGTAAAGGCTTTTTGATAAATGACAATATCCTTTGGTTTAAAACCCAGGATCTTTTGTATTGAAATAAAAAAATTCCCGCCTTTAGAAGAACGGGAATTTAATATGTTACGAATAACGCTCATGATGGATTATTCAACAAATTTTTTAAAAATCACACAGGCATTGTGTCCTCCAAAACCAAATGTATTGCTCATTACCACATTAACATCCCGCTTTTGCGCCTTGTTTAAGGTTAGATTTAACGTGGAGTCAATATTCTCATCTGGATTTTCATGATTAATGGTAGGGGGCACAATTCCATGTTTAATGGAAAGGATAGAAGAAATTGCCTCTATCGCTCCGGCGGCACCCAACAAATGTCCGGTCATGGATTTTGTAGAATTGATATTAATATTTTTAGCATGTGCTCCAAACACATGGGATATGGCCTTAAGTTCTGCCACATCTCCCAATGGGGTTGAAGTTCCATGCGTATTAATAGCGTCTACATCCTCCGGAACCATATTTGCATTGCGCAAACTGTTTTGCATCACAGCAATTACACCAATTCCATCCGGATGTGGAGCAGTCATGTGATACGCATCCGATGACAATCCACCTCCAACAAATTCAGCATAAATTTTTGCTCCCCTTGCCTTTGCATGCTCATACTCTTCCAGGATCAAAGCTCCTGCCCCCTCCCCTAAAACGAAACCATCTCTGGTTGCATCAAAAGGTCTTGAAGCCGTTTCGGGACTTTCATTTCTGGTAGATAAAGCGTGCATGGCATTAAATCCGCCCATTCCTGCTTTGGTCACCGCCGCTTCAGATCCGCCGGAAACAATGATATCACTGTATCCCAACCGAATATAATTTAAGGCATCGAACATAGCATTGGCAGCCGAGGCACATGCTGAAACCGTAGTATAATTAGGCCCCATAAAACCGTGACGTATGGAAATATTGCCCGGGGCAATATCTGCTATCATCTTAGGAATAAAAAACGGATTAAAACGAGGCGTTCCATCGCCGGTGGCGAAATTAATAACCTCGTCCTGAAAAGTTTCCAATCCCCCAATTCCTGCACCCCAAATAACCCCAACCCGATGTTTATCAATACCATTCAGTTCTATTCCAGAATCTTTAATAGCTTCATCTGAAGCTACTATGGCATATTGTGCAAACCTATCGAGCTTTCTGGCTTCTTTGCGGTCAAAAAAATCAAGGGCGTCAAAATTTTTAAGTTCACAAGCGAATTTAGTTTTGAATTTTTCGGCATCAAAATACGTAATGGGTGCAGAACCGCTTTTTCCGGCGATTAAGGCATTCCAATATTCTTCTACATTGTTACCTATAGGCGTTAAGGCCCCTAAACCTGTAACTACAACTCGCTTTAACTCCATAAAGAACTATCCTTTTGCGTTTTCAATATAAGAAATTGCCTGGCCTACGGTAGCAATGTTTTCTGCCTGGTCGTCTGGAATCTGGATATCAAATTCTTTCTCAAACTCCATGATCAATTCCACAGTGTCTAACGAATCGGCGCCCAAGTCGTTGGTGAAGCTGGCTTCATTTACCACTTCATTCTCGTCAACTCCCAATTTGTCAACGATAATCGCTTTTACTCTTGATGCAATGTCTGACATAATATTCTATTTTAATTTTTGATTAGACGGCAAAAATAAAAAACTTTATTTTAAAACCGGTTTTTAGTTTAAAAATGTGGTGGTAATTTACGGAAATTTCATTTAAAGCCTTTATTTTTACCATCTTTAATTATTAACACACTCCTTTTTGAACACTTTAAAAAGCATATCACCCAAAAAAATTGTCGTCTTTGCCTCCGGATCCGGAACAAATGCAGAAAATATTATCCGGAATTTTGAAAATTCGGAGACGGCAAGAGTGGTTGCTGTCTTTTCAAATAAACCTTCGGCGAAAGTTTTGGTTCGCGCTCATAATTTAAAAATCAAATCTCTTTGCTTTGACAGGGAATCCTTTTACAAAAGCAATGAGGTTTTGAATATTTTGAAAGATATCAATCCCGATCTTATTGTCCTTGCCGGATTTTTATGGCTCTTTCCTTCTAAAATTCTCAAGGCTTTTCCCGGTAAAGTTATAAATATTCACCCTGCTTTGCTCCCCAACTTTGGTGGCGCAGGAATGTATGGAGACCGTGTACATAAAGCAGTGATCGATCAAAAACAACAGGAAACGGGAATTACCATACATTATGTAAATGAAAATTACGACGAAGGCCAAACCATATTTCAAACCTCCATCCCGGTAGCGCCCAATGATACTCCTAAAAGTTTAGCCGGAAAGATCCACGAGCTGGAATACCTGCATTTTCCCGAAGTGATTAAAAACCTTCTAGAAAAACAAACTATTGATTAAGCCCGATGTTCATGTTTATACCGATGGAGCCGCCAGGGGAAATCCCGGGCCCGGTGGCTATGGAATAGTCATGGAATGGGTAGGCAAACCTTATAAAAAAGAATTTGCCCAGGGATTTAAGCATACCACCAATAACCGGATGGAATTACTGGCAGTAACAGAAGCTTTAAAAAAGCTGAAAAACCCGGGTACTTCGGTGTTGGTTTTTACAGATTCTAAATACGTGGTGGATTCAGTTAAAAAAGGTTGGGTTTTTAACTGGGAAAAAAAAGGCTTTAAGGATCGAAAAAATTCAGATTTATGGAAGGATTTCCTAATTGAATTCAGAAAACAAAAGGTGGATTTTAAATGGATTAAGGGGCATAACAATCATCCTCAAAATGAACGCTGCGACACCCTCGCCGTAGAAGCATCTAAAAAACCCCGACTGCTCATTGACAATGGATTTCAAGACGAATAAAACCAGCTTTTGGGATTTAGTTAAATTTTGAAAATCAACCAAAGGTCTTGAAAAACAAACCGTACCTTTGCGCCACAAAATTGAAACCA
>JAWOHC010000082.1:0-5958 GCA_046496275.1 Gillisia sp. | reverse complement strand
ATTTTATTTTGGTTTTAATTGGAATTATTGGCTTAGTGCTCATAATAGTAGCCTTTTTTCAGCTCAATAAAAACCTATCTCCTTTTCCAACTCCAAAGGAATATTCGAGCTTACTCACCAATGGTGTTTTTAAATGGATAAGACATCCCATTTATACCGGGATCCTTTTCATAATTTTTCCCATTGCTGTTTTTCAGGGTTCAGGTTATAGATTGTTTATTTCTTTTCTTTTGCTGATTTTATTTCATTTTAAAAGTCTGTACGAGGAAAAGAAACTGTCAGAAAAGTTTCCCGAATATGAAATCTATAAAAAGAATACAGGGAGATTCCTTCCAAAAATTAAAAGCAAATCCTGATAATTTCTAATGCTTCAGAGCTTTTGGAAACATTATAAATTGATGTTTTTCGAATATTGAAAACCAGAAATAAATTTTGGGATTTTCGCCGACCTTCAGAAATCTTGAAAATTAGGGAGCTTCCATCGGTTCTTGGGATTTGGAGAAGCAACGGTTCTTTTAATCCTTCTTTAAGAGAAATTTTCAATATAAATAGCGATATTTGGTACTTTGGATGATAAACTTCAGAATTAATAAGAATAATGAATTTTTTCTTCCGAAGTAATAATTTTAAAACTGAAATCTCATGCCTTTTTATCATAAACTAGGGAAGATTCCACCTAAGCGACATACGGTATTTAGAAAACCAGATGGCAGTTTGTATTATGAGCAGCTGTTTGGGACCATTGGCTTTGATGGAATGTCTTCCAATATGTATCATGAACATCGCCCAACCCAGGTTAAGGACATTAAGGGCAGTTACAGTGTTAAGCCAAAAATCGCTTCTGAAAACAATATAAAATCCTATAGATTAAAAGGATTTCAGGTGCCTCCACATCCGGATTATCTGGAAAGCCGAAAGGTGGTTCTAACCAATAGTGACGTGGATATAACGCTGGCAGCCCCTCAGGAATCCACAAAGGATTATTTTTATAAAAACACCGATGCCGATGAGTTGGTTTTTGTTCATAAAGGGAGTGGTAAATTAAGAACCCATTTAGGGAATCTTGATTTTAAGTACGGGGATTATTTATTGATACCGCGGGGTGTTATTTATAAACTTGATTTTGACGATACTAACAACCGGCTCTTTATTGTGGAATCCAGAAGTCCAATTTACACTCCAAAAAGGTACAGGAACTGGTTTGGGCAATTGCTTGAACATTCTCCTTTTTGTGAGCGGGATATAAGGCAGCCCTATGAACTGGAAACCAACGATGAAAAAGGGGATTTTCTTATCAAGGTAAAAAAGCAGGGAGAGATCTTTGATATGATTTATGCCACGCATCCTTTTGATGTTGTGGGATACGATGGGTACAATTATCCCTATGCATTTTCCATTCACGATTTTGAACCCATAACCGGAAGGATCCACCAACCGCCGCCGGTGCATCAAACTTTTGAGACAGATACCTTTGTGGTATGCAGTTTTTGCCCCAGAATGTATGATTATCATCCGGATAGTATCCCCGCGCCTTACAGTCATAGCAATATAGACAGTGATGAGGTGTTGTATTATGTAGATGGCGATTTTATGAGCCGAAATGATGTTGAGGAAGGGCATATTTCACTGCATCCGGCTGGAATTCCGCACGGTCCGCACCCGGGAGCAGCAGAACGCAGTATTGGTAAAACCGAAACCAAAGAACTCGCCGTAATGGTCGATACCTTTAAGCCATTAAAACTTACTGAAGACGCCATGAAAATTGCAGATGAAACTTATTACACCTCCTGGCTGGATCATTAGAAAATTTTACGAATAGAAGATTATAAAAGAATAGAATTTGTAAACAGAGGTTTTTAATAATTAGATGAGGATCAATAGAATCTCTTTTTCTATGAACCTTAAACCTCACAACTAAAAAAAAATATGAGCACAGATAACACATCATTAAAATTAGAGAAAAAGTTCAAGGAAGCAGAAGACTTTTTGCCATTGCTTGGAACAGATTTCGTTGAATTATATGTTGGGAATGCCAAGCAGGCTGCTTTTTATTATCAGCAGGCCTGGGGATTTCAGCCGGTAGCCTACTCCGGTTTGGAAACGGGGAGAAAAGATAGTGTTTCCTACGTTTTACAACAGGACAAGATCCGTCTTGTTTTAACTTCTCCGCTGCAGCCCGATGGGCCTATTAACGAGCATATCAATAAACATGGGGATGGGGTAAAGGTAGTTGCGCTTTGGGTAGATGATGCCAGGAAAAGTTATGAAGAGACCACAAGTCGTGGTGCAAAATCCTACGTGGAGCCTTACGTTATGGAGGATGAGAATGGCAGCGTGGTAATATCCGGGATCCACACCTATGGGGAAACCGTGCATTTGTTCGTGGAGCGGAAGAATTATAATGGTCCTTTTTTGCCCGGATATAGGGCTTATAAACCTAACTTTGAAGCTGTACCTACCGGCTTAAAATATATCGATCATATGGTGGGGAATGTGGGATGGAATGAAATGAACAAATGGTGTGAATTTTATGCCAAAGTAATGGGATTTGCGCAGCTTGTATCATTTGATGACAAAGATATTTCTACAGATTATACCGCGCTAATGAGCAAGGTGATGAGCAACGGGAACGGAAGAATCAAATTTCCTATAAATGAACCGGCAGAAGGGAAAAAGAAATCCCAGATCGAGGAGTATATAGATTTTTACAACGGAGCCGGAGTTCAACATATCGCGCTGTCTACAGATAATATTATAGCTACGGTTACCGCCCTTAGGGATCGCGGGGTAGAATTTTTATATGTTCCGGAAGCCTATTACGATACCGTTTTGGACAGAGTAGGAGAAATAGATGAGGAACTGGCACCATTAAAAGAACTTGGTGTTTTGATAGACAGGGATGATGAAGGCTATCTATTACAGATATTTACCAAGCCGGTATTGGACCGTCCAACAATGTTTTTTGAGATCATTCAGCGAAAAGGAGCCCAATCTTTTGGGAAAGGGAATTTCAAAGCGCTTTTTGAAGCTATTGAAAGGGAACAGGATTTACGGGGTACCTTGTCCTAAGTATTAAAAAAATACTATTTCGATATTTAAATTATTTTAAAAATACCAACTTGATGAATAAATGGTTAAAGTGCCGTTTTGGGTTGTAAATAAGGTTTAAAAAACGGACTTTTGCACCGCGTTTCGGAGTGGTTACCAGAATGCATTAATTTTTTTCATAATTTAAGTTTTAGTTGGTTAATAAGATAAAAACCCCATCATTTATTTGATGGGGTTTTTTGTTTTAATACATTTGGAATAGAAATTGTAATTCTTCGTATAAATTGAACCATGCCTGCTGTATAGTGGGTATTAAACTTACTATTATGAAAATTAGAATTGCGATATTCAGTCTTCTTTTAATGTTTCTGCCTTTAAGCGTGTTCTCTCAAAAGGCGTTTGATGCCGGGGAGTGGTTTAAGTTCCGGGTGCATTATGGTTGGTTTAACGCCAGTTATGCAACCTTGCAGGTAAATGAAGCAAAATTGGATGATAAGAATGTATTCCATGTAGTTGGAAAAGGGAAATCTACTGGCTTGCTGCATTTGTTTTTTAAGGTAGACGATAATTATGAAACCTTTATCGATAAAAAAACCAATCTTCCCTACAGGTTTATTAGAAAAATCGACGAGGGCGGATATACCAAAGATCTGGAAATCGATTTTGACCAAAAACTGAATAAAGCTCACGTCTTTGATAGAAAGCATAATGAAAACTCCACTTTTACCACCAGTGAGAATGTTCATGATTTGCTCTCGGCCTTTTATTATGTTCGTAATGATCTAAATATCAATAAAATAAATGTAGGGGATGAATTTAATTTTCCTATGTTTTTTGATAAGGAAAACCATGAATTTAAATTAAAGTTCATAGGAAGAGAGATTATCAATACAAAATTCGGTAAAATTGCAACATTAAAATTCAGGCCTTATGTTTTAGCCGGAAGAGTGTTCAAGGAGAAGGAAAGCCTCACTATCTGGATAAGCGACGATAAAAACAAAATGCCTGTAAAAATTTCAGCAAACCTGGCAATTGGTTCGCTGGATGCGAGTATTGATGAATTTAGTGGACTGAAACATCCCTTTAAAATAATTATGAATTAGCATGGAGCACATTAAGCCGGAAATTGCGGAGCGTATATTAAAACTTGAAGAAAAATTTAAAAATTCAGGACAGGATATGGGTTCTTATCTGGACGGGCTTTTGTATGACAAGTATATTACCTATTGGGATTATGTAAACCTTGATACATTGTTGAGCTTACAAGTGCCAAAAACACATTTCCCGGACGAGGAGATCTTTATCACCTATCATCAAATCACAGAGCTTTATTTCAAACTCATCATTCATGAGCAAAAGCAAATTATTGAAGCTCCAACGCTTTCTGCAGCATTTTTTACCGAAAAACTAATAAGGATAAACCGGTACATTAGAATATTGATCAATTCATTTGATGTGATGATCAAGGGAATGGAGCGGGAGCAGTTTTTAAAATTCAGAATGGCTCTTTTACCGGCCAGCGGTTTTCAATCGGCTCAATTTCGCATGATTGAGTTCTATTCTTCACCAATAGAACACCTTATCCCATATAGGGAACGAGAAAATTTTTCTTCAGAAAACAGTATTGAAGAACTTTATGAGAATCTATACTGGAAAAAAGGAGGAATAGATCTGGCAACAGGTGAAAAAACTCTTACCTTGAAACAATTTGAAATTCGCTATACCGGGCGTTTTCTAAGAATTGCCAATCAGGTGAAAGGCAGCACTTTATATCATAAATATCTTGATCTTCCACAGGAAGAAAAAAATAACCCGGCTCTTATTGAAGCTTTGCGAACTTTTGATACCAATCTTAATATCAATTGGTTGCTTATGCACATGGGGGCGGCACATCGGTATTTAAACAAAGACAAAAAAACGATTGCGGCAACAGGAGGAACAAACTGGAAAGATTTTTTACCTCCAAGTTTCCAAAAAAACAGTTTTTTTCCTAATCTTTGGAGCAGTGTAGAATTTGAAAATTGGGGTAAAGAATGGGTTACCCATATGTTTAATACAGAAAAATAAATTTTAAGTTGAAAAAATTAAGTTACCTGTTATTGCTGGCGCTAGCCTTTACCGCTTGTAAAAAGGAAGTTGAAAATAAGGATCTTGGAGAGGTAGAAGTGATTGAAGTGGCACCGCCCGTGCTGGAAGAATATGGGTTTGTGCTGAATGATTTTGAAGTGATCCGGGATACAATACGTTCCGGGGATATTTTTGGAAAAATCCTGGATACCCAGGGAATAACACCGGGAAAAGTGTATGAAATCACTGAAAAAGTGCGCGAAACCTTAGACCCTACCAGGTTAATAGTTGGGAAACCTTATACTGTTCTTAGATCCAGGGATTCTGCAAGAACAGCACAATTTTTTATCTACGAAAATGATCGTATTGAATATACGGTGGTTAGTATTGGAGATAACATAGCCGCTTATAGAGGTAGTAAGCCAGTAAGTATTAAGAAAAGAATGGTTTCGGGCGTTATTGTGAATAATCTTTCAGAATCAATGCAAAATGAGGGTTTAAGTGTGCTTTTGTCCCATGAATTGAGCAGTATTTATCAATGGAGTATCGATTTTTGGAAACTTCAAAAAGGGGATCAATTCAAGATGGTGTATAATGAAAGGTTTATAAACGACACTATTTATGCCGGAATCGAGAATATTGAAGGAGCTGTATTTGTACATCAGGACAAGCCTTACTACGCATTCAGTTATATGGTAGATTCCGAATCTGGCAAGAGTGATTATTATGATGAAGAGGCGCGACCATTACAAAGCTTTTTCTTAAAAGCTCCTTTAAATTTTAGCAGGATCTCATCCAGGTTTTCCGGGAACAGGTTCCATCCGGTTCAGAAACGATGGAAAG
>JAWOHC010000070.1:0-8168 GCA_046496275.1 Gillisia sp. | reverse complement strand
GCGGTAACCTGAATTTAAAACCGCGTATTTGTATATCTCCTTCCTGCAAAATATTAAAAAGTGCCACCTGTATTCTTGCCTGAAGATCGGGAAGTTCATTGATCACAAAAATACTCCTGTTGGCTCGCGGGATCATTCCGAAGTGGATCACACGGTCATCTGCATAGCTAAGTTTTAAATTTGCAGCTTTAATAGGATCTACATCCCCAATAATATCTGCAACAGTAACATCGGGAGTAGCAAGCTTTTCAAAAAAGCGTTCCTCTCTATGAACCCAGGCAATAGGTGTTTTATCGCCCTTTTCTTCCATTAAGTTTTTTGCATACCGCGAAATTGGATGAAAAGGATCATCGTTAATCTCGGATCCTTCAACAACAGGCATCCATTCATCCAATAAATTGACCATCAAGCGGGCCAACCTTGTTTTTGCCTGCCCTCTTAAACCGAGTAAATTTATATTATGTTTAGATAGAATTGCCCGCTCCAATTCTGGAATTACTGAATTTTCATACCCATGAATACCTTCAAAGGCAGGTTCATCATTCCTTATTTTTTCAAGCAGGTTTTGCCTTAATTCTTCTTTTATACTTCTGCTTTTATAGCCTGATTTTTTCAGTGCTTCAAAAGTTTTTATATTTTCTGTTTTCATATTATTTGTGTATTGAGTATTGGGTAATGAGTAATTAGTTTTGAAATTCTGAATTTTGAATTCTGAATTATTTACCCTTTTATTCTTCTCTTTCTATTGCTTTCATAATCTTCAAAAATCATTTCCCCCAAGCCCTTTAAACCCGTAAAAAACGCTTTTCCCTGGTTTGCCTGTGTGAATTCACGAACAAATCGTTCCAGATAAGGATCTTGTGCGATCATAAACGTGGTTATAGGAATATGGAGCTTTCTGGCCTGTTGTGCCATATTATAACATTTATCGATAATGTATGGATCAAGCCCTACGCTGTTTTTATAATAGGTTCCATCACGTTCTCTTATACAACTTGGTTTTCCATCAGTTATCATAAATATTTGTTTGTTGGTATTGCGTTTTCTTCGAAGCAGGTCCATAGCGAGTTCTAATCCGGCCACCGTATTTGTATGATAAGGTCCTACTCGAAGATAAGGCAGATCGCCAATGGAAATTGCCCAGGCATCATTTCCGAAAACAAGGATATCCAAGGTGTCTTTGGGGTATCTGGTGGTGATAAGTTCTGCCAATGCCATCGCAACTTTCTTGGCCGGAGTGATCCTGTCTTCTCCATAAAGAATCATGCTATGGCTAACATCTATCATTAAAACCGTACTCATTTGAGATTTATGATGGGTTTCCTCCACCACAAGGTCGTCTTCCGTCATTTTAAAATCCCCGGTACCATGATTGATTTGGGCATTCTTTAAACTCTCGGTCATCGAAATTTTATCCAGGGAATCCCCGTAGTGAAACTCCTTGAATTCCCCGGTATGTTCATCTCCCAGCCCCTGCTGTTTTGTGCTATGATTTCCGGATTTGCTGCGTTTTAATTTTCCGAAGATTTGGTTTAAGGCCTGTTGCCGAATGGCCCTTTCGGTTTTTGCGGTAATCGCCATTCCACCTTTTCCATCGGGATCAATTTCCTCCCGGATGTATCCCTTCTTTTTTAGATCTTCAATAAAATCGTCGATGGTGTAATCCTTATCGGTGAGTTTATATTCAACATCCAGCTGGCGTAACCATTCTATCGCTTCATCAAAATCTCCTGAGGTATGGGTGATCAATTCTTTGAAAATTTCAAAAAGCTTATCAAAAGGTGATTTATCCGGTTCTTCAAATTTTTTGAATACAAAACCTTTTCTTATGGTAGCATCCTTCTTCTTCATGTGTAGGTTTTTTTATTTAGGGCTCTCAGAAACTATAAAAATTCCCGAGTATAATTGGTTCAATGGACTCAGAACTTTTTTACTTCTTAGCAAAAAACCGTCCATTTTTTAAAGCAATAAAGTTAAAACAATTAAACGCAACCTAAAAAATGATCTTTATAAACACAGACTAAATATTTGTTAATAATAGGACCGAATTTTATGTTTGGAAAAAATCAATTTTATGATGTAAGTTTACAGCTAATAGCATTTTTGATGAGTACTTCCGAAATAATACTTGTTTTTTTTAGTGTCCTGATGTTGTTGCCAACCCTCGCATCCCTCACCAAATTCGATCATTGGTGGGTTAGAGGATTTGATTTTCCACGAATTCAAATAAGCTTCCTAATTATTCTTGTGATCTCACTCTCGCTTTTCTTTTACACATTTGAAACATTCTGGCATTATATACTACTCTTTTTATTAATTGGAAGTTTCATCTTTCAGGCGGTAAAAATATTTCCGTATACCATGCTCTCAAAAAAAGAAGTCCACAAATTTAAGGGGGATGATCCAAAAGCGGTGATTTCACTTTTAATAAGCAATGTGTTAACCACAAATAAAAGATCCGACAAATTAATTGCACATGTTCAATCTTATCAACCCGATATTTTATTAACCCTGGAAAGTGACCAGCGATGGGAAAATGAGCTATCTGTTCTTGAAGATGAATATATTTATAATGTAAAGATCCCAAAGGATAATTTCTACGGAATGCACCTGTATTCAAAATTAAAGTTGGAAGAAATTGAAATTAAACACCTAATTAGCGATGAAATCCCTTCAATTCACGGGTATTTGAGGCTGCGGAACGGGGAAAAAATTAAGTTCCATTGTTTACATCCTAAACCTCCAAGTCCAACCGAAGATGATACCTCAACGAACCGGGATGCTGAATTGTTACTGGTAGGAAGAGAACTTGATGCCGAGAAGGAATCCATCCTGGTATTTGGAGATTTAAACGATGTTGCCTGGTCCCGGACTACCAAATTATTCCAAAAATTAAGCGGCTTACTGGATCCCAGAATAGGTAGGGGATTTTACAACACCTTTCACGTTGATTATGCGCTTTTGCGCTGGCCGTTAGACCACGTTTTTCATACCAGAGATTTTACCTTAATAAAATTAAAGCGTTTGAAAAGTATTAATTCTGATCATTTCCCAATGTTTATTAAACTGAATTATGAGCCAAGAGGAAAATCTTTTCAGGAGAAGCCCGAAAAAGCAAATGGCGATGAAAAAGAATGGGCAAATGAAAAAATAGCAGATGGAAATCCCCAGGAAACCGATTTATAATTATCCCACAAGAAATTGCTTTAGTTCCGGATGCTCTTTTATTTTAATACAATTATCAGCTGAAATTGGTTTCTCTATAAAACTGATTACATTTTTATATTTATTTGCCTTTTCCTTGTCATAACTATCTATCGAGGAAGTTACCATAAACACAAACACTTTTTCTGAAATTTCCATTCCTTTAACTTCATCTAAAAAATCCCATCCATTCATCCCGGGCATATTGATGTCCAGTAAAATCAAGAATATGTCCTCGGGTTTTTGAATCTTTAAAAAAGCAATTGCTTTTTTGGCATCCTGAAAAGAGATTGGGGCATTTGTCACCCCATATTTTTTAAGCATTTTCTCCTGAATGAAAAGCACAATGGAATCATCATCAATTATCAATACTTTTAGCATTCCGGGATGTTTTGAGTGACCTGTTCGGTTTGATTTGTAATTTGTCGTATAATTCCATCCAATTCAGTAGCAGAGTTTAGGATATGCTCCAATAATTGTTCCTGATCTACAAGATCATCATGTGTTTGCAATAAATCTATAATCCCCATAATCCTTGCAAGCGGAGCACGCACCACATGAGATTGAGTCCAGGCAATGTCCTTTAATCGCTCATTATGATCTTCAATGGTTTGTATATGATTTTGGATTTCTGTTATATCCTGCATAGATCCAATGATACGTAAGGGATTCCCGCTCGAATCTTTCACCAAAAAACTCCTGTCTAATACATACCGGTAGGTGCCGTTGGCACAACGAAACCTATATTCAATTTGCAAGGTAGATTTATTGTATATATAAACTTCATCTGTGTTTTTATAAAGTTTCTCCCTGTCCTCCGGATGAATCCTTGCTCTCCACCATGCTCTCCCGCCTTCAACCTCTGTAACTTTGTAACCAAACATGGTAAAAATTCCTTCGTTAAATTGCATGATATCCTTTTGTACATCATAATCTGTAATGGTATCACTGGTTGCTTTTGCAACAATATCATAGCGTTGCAAACTATCCATAAGTTCCCGCTCCTGATTCACAAATTCCGTGACATCCCGGGAATTAGCTACCAACCCGTTAACGGCCGGATCTGTTATAAGATTCGTGAAAACTGTTTCAATCCACCTCCATTCATTGGATGAACTTTTAATTCGATACGAAGGAATCTGGATTCGCTTACTATTTTCAAGCTTTAAAATATTTTTCTTAACCTGGGCTATATCCTCCGCATGGATAAGATCGAAGAAATTCATATAAAGCATTTTATCTGCAGGAATTCCCATTACCAATTCTGAAGATGGACTCACGTGGGAGAAATTCCCCTGAAAATCCAGGATCATTACAAGATCTGATGCTTCCTGCACCAGGGCTTTAAATCGTTGCTCGCTATCTGCCAAAAGTTTTTCGGCTTTAATCCTTGCTGTAATATCAGTTACAAGGGTGACCCGTGCATCCCTCCCATCAAATGAGATTGGATTGCTTTGAAGTTCCAGATGAATAACCTCCCCCGATTTTTTCTTATGAGAAATCTTAAATTCAAAATAACCGTGCCTGTTGTTTTTCACGGTATGTTCTATTTCCGGCTCTTCCTTATTCAGCCATAAATCACTTACTATTAGGTTAAGGAATTCTTCCCCGGAATAGCCATAAAGCTTTATTGCGGCTTCATTTACACTTAAAAACTCAAGAGAATGCCTATCTAAAACAAACATTGGGACAGGGCTGGAATGGAATAAAGATTTATATTTTTTTTCAGACTCTAACAGCTGAATTTCAGACTTTTTACGTTGAATACTATAAAATATACTTTTTGAAAGCTGGGAAATAGTGAGTTCATCTTTCAATAAATAATCTGAAATCCCTAAAGACAAGGTTTTAACCCCAAAGTCTTTATCCCCAAAACCGGTAAGTACAATTACGGCACATTTGCTTGAAAATCCCACAACATCTTTAACTAAAATTTCCCTGTCATCCACATCTGGGAGGGAGAGATCCAGCAATATAGCATCCAGCTGAATATCAGATTTTAAAATAGTTTTGGCTTCCGCAAAAGTGGAGGCTCTTTTAATACTCACATCCGATTGAATTTCATTTAGATAGTCTTCAATTAAAATGAAATCCCCCAGATTGTCTTCAATTACCAAAATTTTTAAAACAGATGGAATGTAAGTCATAGGGCGATTTAATCTTTTTTAGGTAATTGAACCACCGAAATCCAAAAGTCTTCAATGGATGAAACAATTTTTATAAAATCGTTGGCATCCACAGGTTTGGTTATGTAACAGTTAGCATAATTTTTATAGGAATTCATGACGTCCTCCTGAGAAGAAGATGTACTAAGAATAATAACCGGGAGGTGCCTGAGGTGGTCTATGGATTTAATTTTTTTTAAGACTTCATGACCATTCATCTTAGGCAAATTAATATCGAGTAAGATCAAATCCGGAGTTATTGCATCCTTATAAACGCCTTTTTTCTCTAAAAAGTCCAAAGCTGCTATTCCATCTTTGACCACTGAAATTCTATTTGCTATTTTTCCTTCCTGAAGGGCTTCAGTAGTTAAAAGGATATCGCCTTCATTATCTTCAACTAATAGAATATCAATTAATTTCATATGCAGGGATGATTGGGGTTGCTAAATATACTAAAATTATTTTTTGATCGTAAAATGAAACATACTTCCTTTGCCTTCTTGAGAAGATAACCAGATTTCACCACCGTGATTTTCCACAATTTTTTTACAGATCGCCAGGCCAATGCCGGTTCCCGAATATTCATCCCGTGCATGCAAGCGTTGGAAAATAACGAAAATTTTATCGAAAAATTGGGATCGGATGCCTATTCCGTTATCGGCTATTATAATTTCCCAGAATTTTTTATCCTCAAGGACTTTTATTTCAATAACGGGAGGAACATCTTTTTGATGATATTTTAAAGCATTGCTAATCAAATTTGAAAGCACCCGTTGCAAAGGGGTTTTTGCAGCTTCAATAGTGGGAAGTTCCCCATAATTAATAACGGCATTGGATTCTTCTATTGAAGTGGCGTACAATCCGGTAATCCCTGAAATTAATTCATTTAAGTCTATTTTTTCATACCTGTAATCCATGCGCCCTACCCTTGAGTATTCAAGAAGATCCAGAATAATTTGTCGCATCCTCACGGCACCATCGGAAGCAAAATGAATGTATTGCTGTGCCTTTTCATCTAACTGATCCTCATATTTTTTTTGAAGTTGGGAAAGAAAACTTGTAACCATTCGCAATGGCTCCTGAAGGTCATGCGAGGCAATATATGCAAACTGCTCCAGCTCTGCATTGGATACCGCCAGCTCATTGGCCCTGCTCTTAAGCTTAAAGTTTAGTTCTTCCAGGGCTATTTCATTTTGTTTAAGTTTAGTTATGTCCTGAAGGGATCCAATCATTCTAACAGCTTTACCGGTTTTGTCCCTTATAATATAACCTCGGTCCAAAACAACCGCTACAGTTTTATCTCCCTTAATTACCCTGTACTCTATTTGCCACTTAGCTTGAGAAGTATTTTCCAAAACGGTTCTTAAATTATCTAATAGATCAAATCTATCTTCTGGATGAATGATATTTTCCCAATTTACCACGGTTTCAGTAGAAGTTCGCCTCTGGTATCCAAAAAGAGAATAATAAGAATCATTCCATTCTATGGTATTTTCAATGATATTCCATTCATAGATCGCTTCCTGTGTAACTTTGGAAACCAAATCATAACGTTCTTTAGCAATCCTGATGTGATCATTTACATTTTTCTTTTCTGAAATATCCTTGAAATAAACAGATAACCCATCCTTCCCAGGATATGCATTCACCTCAAACCATTTTTGTAGTGGGTCAAAATACTCCTCAAAGAAAACTTTCTCTCCGGTGTCCAAAGCTTCTTTATATTTGGAATAAAACAGCAACTTTTTTGCATCGGGAAAATAATCCCATAAATTTTTATTTAAAATAGTACTCGTTTTAAGCCCTAGCAAATTTTCAGCCTCTTTGTTCCAATAGGTAACCTTCCAATCTCTGGAAACCGAAAAGAAACCATCAGTTATACTTTCTAAAATATTATTTATCCGGGTTCCATATTTTTCAAGAGCAGCTTCGTGTGCGATTCGTTCACTAATATCTGTATGTAAACCAAAAATGGCTATGAGCTCTCCTGTTTCATTAAAAACCGGACCTGCACTTAAATGAAAATCCAAAATTTCACCATTTCTATTTTTTAGCTGAATATCCCCATCCCAGAATTTTCCTGCAAGAAGGCTGGAAAATATAGAGTCTGCAAAAATAGAATCAGCATATAATTTTTTAATAGAAGTAATACCTTTTAATTCAGCATCAGAAAAGCCAAGGGTTTCTTTCAAAGAACTATTGAGGTATACCTGATCGTTCCCCAAAGTGATAAGGCCAATTCCATCCTTTGTACTCTCTATAATGTTCTTATATTTTAGAAGTTCAAGGTTTGCTGTTTTTATAGGAGTAATATCTATTCCAAAAAGATGCACGATCCCCTCTTCCTCAATAAACTCGGAAGGGGTCCAGGAAATCCATTTCCATTCCCCGTTTTTTGCACGGCACCGATTTTGAAACGATTTGGGTTTTAGGCCAGATGCCACTTCTGTTAAACGTTCAACAACGGTAGAAACTTCATCCGGATGTAAAAAGGTTTTAAATGGGCGGGTTAAAAGTTCTTGTTCCGTGTATCCAAAAACATCATAAAATACCGGATTTACGCGTTTTAGATATCCATCTAATCCTATTACCATGATAAGGTTTGGAGTATGCATAAACATATTATTCAGCTGGTTTTCGGTAACCTTTCTTTGAATCGCTGTGGATATTTGAATTGAAAAACGTTCTAATATCTGTGCAATCCCATCATAACGCTCTATGTTATTTCCGAAAAAAGTAAGAACTGTAATAACTTCATTCTTAAATATAAGGGGAACTCCTATCCCAAAAGTTATATCG
>JAWOHC010000341.1:0-5772 GCA_046496275.1 Gillisia sp. | reverse complement strand
ATCTTCTCCTATTGGATAAACATAAAGGCTGTTGATAACAGGAGCCTGGTTGTCTTTTACATTTACACCAAATAATTTAGGGTTCATAGGGCGCTGCTGCCCATCCCTGATCTCAAAATGTAAATGAGGCCCGCCACTTCCTCCTGTATTTCCGCTAAATGCAACCAACTCCCCATTTTCTACTTTTAATTCTGAAGCAGTTGGGAAAAGTTCAATTTCATAGGTTTCTTTAGCATATTGTTGTTTTTTAATATAGGCTTCAATTGCGGGGGAGAACTTTTTTAAATGTCCATAAACAGTAGTATACCCATTTGGATGCTGAATATATAGCGCCTTGCCATAGCCGTAATGCTGAACATTGATCCTGCTTACATAACCTTCTGCAGATGCAAGCACATTCAAGCCTTCCCTTTGCTGGGTCTTTATATCAAGTCCGCTATGAAAATGATTGGACCTAAGTTCACCAAAGGTTCCGGAGAGCACTAAGTCTACATCCAAAGGACTCGTGAAATAATCTGCAGGAAAAGGAGCCTGTGCTTGTACAATAAATGCTGTCAGGGTAAAAAATATGATCAAAAAATTCTTCATCGGTAAATTAAAATAGGGTTTCTTTCCGGGGGGTTAAATATAAACAAACTTTTGCGGAAAATAAGTCCCTCTTTTAGTGTTCATTAACGTAAGTTTAAAGGGATTTTGAAAATAGATTTAAAAGTATTGGGAAATTTCACGCGGTATGTTAACTTTGTGGGAATAAGTAGCACGTTGAGCTTTTATGAGTGATTTGACAGAAATAGTTGATAATCTTGAAAATAGAATTAGTAAGTTACTTCATAAATATGAGGTTCTTAGGCAAACCCAGCATTCTGTTGAAGACGAATTGGCAGCTGTTAAAGAAGAGAACAGGCAAATCCTGGAAGATTTAAAGATTTCAGAGGAGCACGTTCAAACACTCAAATCGGCCAACGCGATGCTAGGCAGTAACGATTACAAAAAGGAAACTAAGCTGAAAATAAACGGCTTAATACGAGAAATTGATCAATGTATTGTTCAATTATCAGAATAAAATATTTTAGATGTCAGATCAGCTTAAAATAAAAATTTCTATTGCAGACAGGGTTTATCCCTTAACTATAAAGTCCCACCAGGAAGAGGGGCTGCGTAAGGCTGCAAAGAAGATAGAAGCGATGATCAAACAATTTGAACAAAGTTATGCCGTAAGGGATAAGCAGGATGTTTTGGCGATGTGTGCTTTACAGTTCGCAGCCCAAACCGAGCAAAAATCTTTAGATACGACAAATGATGTTCAACTTGCCGAAGATAAATTAAGGGCGCTTAATGACTTGCTTCAAAAACATCTTACAACATAGTTCTTTTAAATAACACAAAGGTTTACTGCCTGTATTAGTGATTTTATTTTTGATAAACTCAACACGTATTCTTTAAAAAGGGTGAGTTTTAGTTGTAAAAGCGTGCCGTCTTAGAGCGGATACTTGATCAGCTTGTTAGCCCTATACTTATTTTAAGGAGTTTATGCAAAATCAATGCTAATACAGGCTTTTTTTATTTTAATACTTAAACAAATATGGATAATACAATAAGTTTTATAATTGTCGCTGTTCTTTTAGGACTGGCCGTAGGATTTGCAATCGCTAAACTTCTGGAGAAGAAAAATGCTTCCAGGATTGTACAGCGAGCTAAAAAATCGGCAGCAACCATCCTAAGGGAGGCCAAAACAGAGGCAGAGAATATTAAAAAGGATAAGATCCTTCAGGCAAAAGAAAAGTTCATCGAATTAAAGTCGGAACATGAAAAAGTGATCCTGGGAAGGGATAAAAAAATTGGCGATGCCGAAAAACGCATTCGGGATAAAGAATCCATTCTTTCCAGTGAACTTGCAAAAAACAAGAATCTGAATAAAGACCTTGAAGATAAGATTAAGGATTATACAGATCGTAATGAATATCTTGAGAAAAAGCAGGCTGAAATCGACAAGCTACAGGCTAGCAAAGTAATGCAGCTGGAAGTGATCTCGGGACTTTCAGCAGAGGAAGCAAAAGAACAACTCACAGAATCCTTAAGGGATTCCGCAAAAGCAGATGCAATGGCCCTTATTCAGGATACTATTGAAGAAGCTAAGCTTACCGCACAACAAGAGGCTAAAAAGATCATTATTACCACCATTCAAAGGATTGGTACAGAAGAGGCAATAGAAAATTGCGTATCGGTATTTAACCTGGAGAGTGATGATGTGAAGGGTAGGATTATTGGAAGGGAAGGACGAAATATACGTGCTATTGAAGCTGCTACCGGAGTTGAAATTATTGTGGATGATACTCCCGAAGCGATTATTCTTTCCTGTTTTGATACGGTAAGAAGGGAAATCGCAAGGCTTTCATTGCACAAATTGGTGACAGATGGAAGGATTCACCCGGCAAGAATTGAAGAGGTGGTTAAAAAGACCAAAAAACAAATCGATGAGGAGATCATTGATATTGGAAAGCGCACCGTGATAGATCTTGGTATCCACGGATTAAACCCGGAATTGATCAAGATTGTGGGGCGTATGAAATACAGATCTTCCTACGGTCAAAACTTATTACAACACTCCAGGGAAGTTGCTAAATTATGTGGCGTAATGGCATCAGAATTAGGATTGAATCCTAAACTTGCAAAACGTGCCGGTTTATTACATGATATAGGAAAAGTTCCGGATACTGAAACAGAGATGCCTCACGCCCTTTTAGGAATGCAATGGGCGGAGAAATACGGTGAAAAACCCGAAGTATGCAATGCGATTGGAGCGCATCACGATGAAATTGAAATGACGTCCTTACTTTCTCCTTTGGTTCAGGTTTGTGATGCAATAAGTGGAGCAAGACCCGGAGCAAGAAGACAAATACTGGATTCCTACATACAGCGATTAAAAGATCTTGAAGAAATTGCATTTGGTTTCGGAGGTGTTAAGAAGGCTTACGCAATCCAGGCAGGAAGGGAACTTCGTGTGATCGTGGAAAGTGAAAGGGTGACCGATGAAAAAGCGGCGACGCTATCTTTTGAGATCTCTCAGAAAATACAAACCGATATGACGTATCCCGGACAGGTTAAAGTTACCGTTATAAGAGAAACCAGAGCGGTTAATATAGCCAAGTAAAAAATACATTTATTTAGATAGTGACTTCACAGATTTTTAAATTCTGTGAAGTCATTTTTTTTGATGCAGATTCTTCCTGAAGAAAGCCTTTTTGCCCGTGCGCAGAATTACAGGTATTCCGCTGGAAAAGTTATCCCAAAAACTACCTCTAAAACCTAATTTGCTTTATATTAATGTTAAGAGGTATCCTGACAAGGCTCCGCCAATTACAATAAATGCACTGTTCATTTTCTTAAAGACAAAAACAGCAATGATGCTGAGAATTGCAATTAAAATGGTTCGCCAATCGGTTAACGTATCTTTTCCCATTTCCACACCTACGGCTACAATTACGGCAACGGCTGCAATATTAATCGCGTCTAAAAATGCTGCAATGGTTTTTGACTTTCTCATCTTTGGAATGAGTGGGTTTAGAATAGCCACAAAAATAAATGAAGGCAGGAAAATACCAACGGTAGCCGTGATCGCTCCCCAAAATCCGTTCAACTGCCAGCCTATAAATGTTGCTGTAGATAAAACGGGCCCGGGAGTAAATTGTCCAACCGCTACCGCATCTATTAACTGTTGTCTTGAAAGCAACCCTGTAGTGACCAACTCTGCATCCAAAAATGCAAATACTACGTAACCACTTCCGTAGAGCAACGCACCGATTTTAAGGAATATCCAAAAAATTTTAAGACTACTGACCGATGTTAGTACCTGCAATAAAATAAACGGAGTAAAACTGCTTAAACTGTTTTTTGAGTTCCGGATGAAATGCCAAACCAAACCAACTAATCCGCAGGCAAATAATGCCAAAATTTCGTGTAAACCAAGCAAACAGGCAATCAATGTCAAAGCTCCCAAAATTCCTAGCTCGACATTTTTAAGCGCTTTTATTCCAAGACGGTAAACCGCTCCCAGAATGATGGCAATTACGGCTGGTTTTATTCCATAAATGAAAGGTTCTACTTTTGGTAGTTGTCCATATTCCTGATAGAGCCAGGCAAAAACCATTGTAATTGCAACCGCCGGAAATACAAAGCAAACACCTGCTACAATCAAGCCTTTCCAACCTGCTCTTTCGTGACCGCAGTGCATGGTCATTTCGGTGGAGTTGGGCCCTGGGATTAAGTTGGTAGCCCCTACCAGATCAAGAAAATGCTGGTGTGTCATCCACTTTCTTTTTTTCACAACTTCGTCTTCCATCATTGCAATGTGAGCGGCAGGGCCACCAAAAGCAATGCTTCCCAATTTGAAAAAAAGTAAAGCAACGTCCTTTAAATCCTTATTCTTGTTGATGATATGATTTTTTGAAGTATCAAAAATAAATCTTTTGATACTTCAAATACAATAAAAAACAATAATTTCAGATAAAAACATACAGTTTAAACTGAGGGACGGCTTAATGATTATTGCCAGGCCCGCCTGAATGATTCGGGCGGGTTTCGGGGAACCTGTGCGTCCGTCACGCGGGTAAACTATCAATGAGGAATTAAGAAGATTAGAAAATAAAACCAAGCCCTACTTCAAATCTATCCCCTTCAAAAGCACCATTTGATAAAGGTGCTTTGTTGTTTCTAAATTGATAGTTTGTTTTTAAAACAATATTTCTTCTTGGGTTGAAATTAGCTCCTATGGTAATTGCAGTTAAGTCACTCTGAAAAATGGGATAATCCATTAAACCCGGATCTATACTGGCGTGGGTATCTAATCGTTCATAGCGTATAAACAGTGGAAGTTTTATTTCGCTGCTCCTTACGAAAAAACTGTTTTTGTCATTGGTAGGTGTGCGATGTCCGTTTAATAGGGGCCAAATATCATGACCAACCTCGGTATAAAATCCATATACGTTCTTCCCTAAAACCTGGCCAATATTATCTATAGAAGCCTGACGGGTTATCTCGTAAAGACCCTGTGTGTTGTCTGCACCTCCAATTGCCCCAAGGGCCATAAAAGACCAATTTTATATTCTTTCTTAATATAGGAACTTAATAAATAGTTGTTGGAATTTATCGCTCCCTGGCCTGTTTTGGCATATAAGCCATTAATTGCCAGTTCCGTATTTAGGCCTTCGGCTGCCAGTGCCTCGCTTATATTTTTACTTATGGTTGGATCGTCTTCGATTATTAAAACTTTCATAAATGCAAAACTAGGGATTATATAGATTATTGTTCATTTTGCGTTGGTGAAAATATGCTCTTTTGGTTTTGCAGCGGATTTTCTTGTACTTTGAACAAAACCAAAAAATGTTATTTGTGGGTTGTCATAAAATTGAAATCAGGAACCTCGGGGCAGTCCCACCAGGGATATCCCGAATTTTAGTGAGGAAAATACTTTTAAAAATTTGAATCAGGCATGCCTAAATGATTCGGGAAGGCCTTGGGTAACCTGCCCGTCCTTCAGGCAGATTAAACCCATTTGAGGCATTAAAAAAGCAATAGGCATCTTTTCCGGGAACGAGCAATAAGCTTCCTGTTCATCTTGAACTATGAGACGGTTCCCCCATTGAAAAGATATGACGGGTAATGGATAATCCGTTTTAAATTTTAGTTCTCGAAATCTCAGTTCCAGTTGGATATCTTAAATCTCCCTGGTTCTCTACAGTAATGAATACCTGGGTAAAATCGAATGGAGTTACC
>JAWOHC010000308.1:0-4056 GCA_046496275.1 Gillisia sp. | reverse complement strand
GATAGCGAAGGGGCTTTTTAGAATCCAACATTTTTTCGGTTACTCTAATGAATTGAAAATTAATTGATTAACTTTAAAAGTTTTGTGGTGCTAAATGCGGTTAATCATATTTTTAGCGCTTTCTAATTGTAACTGACCTCCTGCGTTTATAAGGTTTTGACGCAGCTAATAGGACTTCCCTATTATCCCCTTTTTAAAAAAATATTACCCAGGACCGTAGGTTTTCCCCATTAATCAATCGGTTGGTAAAAATTAAAATCCGGTAGCAACTATAAAAACTCATTTCTTAATCGCAAAAGTCACCGGCTTTATTAACTATAAATCCTACGTTATGAGACAATTGCAATCATTTACTTTCGTATTTTTCATTCTGTTTTCATGTATTCAAACCACCAGCGGTCAAGAAGGACATAAGGTAAAACACAAGGAGGAAAAGAATACTGCCCATTCATCCCATAAGATGCGATCTACAGATCCCTTTGAACAGGGGCTGGAAATGCTTCATCACATGATGTATGAACAGGCTGAAGATTTGTTCCATAAAGCCCTGGAGGCCGATCCCGAAAAGGCCATAGCCCACTGGGGAATTGCCATGACAGTACTGCGTCCTTTGTGGGCCCCGCCTAATAAGAAAGATTTTGAAAAGGGACTGGCGGCCATTGAAAAAGCATATTCCACCGGAAATCCAACCGAAAGAGAACGGGAGGATATTAAGGTGTTGTATGATTTTTATATTACGGCAAAGGAGGAAGGGTACCGGCAGGGGTTGGCCCTCTGGAAAAACTCTCTGGAAAACCTGCACAAGAAATATCCGGATGATATAGAAACCGCCTCTTTATACGCGTTGTCCTTAATTGCCACAGCGCCACAGGATGACAAGACCTATAGCCAGCAGAGAAAAGCAGGAGCTTTAATGGAAGAATTCCATAAAAAGGATCCGCAGCACCCGGGGCCATTTCACTACAGCATACATGCCTATGATAATCCTGTGCTTGCAGAAAAAGGGATACGATTTGCCAATGCCTATGATCAACTTGCTCCAGATGTGCCGCATGCGCTTCATATGCCCAGCCATATATTTGTGCGTGTAGGGAATTGGGACGGAACAATTAGCTGGAACCTTCGCTCTGCAGAATCTGCACTACGCCAACCAGCCGGAAACAAGACTTCCATGCACCACGCCCATGCGCTGGATTATCTTATTTACGCGTATCTCAACCAGGGAAGGAACCAAAAAGCCCTGGAGGTTTTGAATGAACTAATTGTCATAGATAATTACCAGCCAACTTTTGCTGCCGCATATGCCATAGCTGCCGGGCCGGCCAGATATTTTCTGGAAGGAAGAAAGTGGGAAGAAGCAGGGAATTTTGCTTTTACGAAATCTGAAGGTTTTCCCTGGGAAAATTTTCCGCAGTATGAGGCTATCACCTGGTGGTCGCGGGGATTGGGAGCGGCTATGAGCAACAAACCCACCATTGCCCGGGAAGCAGTTGATAAGCTAAGGTCACTGGAAAAACAAACCCGTGACAACAAAGAAGATTACTGGGCTTTGCTGGTCAATACACAACTAAAAACAGTGGAAGCCTGGATCCTGCATTCCGAAGGAAAATATGAAAAAGCAATAGCTTTAATGTCTGACGCTGCAGACCAGGAAGATTCGGTTGAAAAGCACCCTGTAACTCCGGGTCACGTTTTGCCGGGCAGGGAATTACTGGGTGATATGCTTTTGCTGAACGATAAACCGCAGGAGGCGATGGCTGCTTATCAGGCTGCTCTCAAGATCTCCCCGAATAGGTTTAACAGCCTGTTTGGTGCCGGTAAAGCAGCTCAACTGGCAGGTAAAAATGAAATTGCCAAAGATTTTTTCCGTCAACTCCTTGAAACAGCAATAGCCGAAGAAAGCGAGCGTACGGAACTGAAGGTGGCAGCGGCTTTTCTTCAAAAGGATTAAGTGCCAATTGAAAAAAATGATAACCAGCGCTTTATCAGGAAAAAATACCAATTTTACCGGAAGCCTTTTTGCAGTATAACTTTCGGGATGGTTTGCCGATTTATGTTCCAATATGCGCTTTTAAAGATTTACTGTGACTCCCGTGTAATAGAAGTTATCGGCGCACTTTAGAATATATACATAGCCGGGTTTCATTATAAAAAGATATAAAATCGCAATTAAATACGTGGCGTCAATTCGAGCCTGCCCGTCCGGTAGGCGGGTGTTTTTTGCTAAAGCGATAGCGAAAGCAAAAAATGTATAGAGAACAGGTTCGTAACACAGAACTCCCTCGCGTTCTCGATACAATTTCTTTCGCCTGGCGGCTTCAGAAATCACTCGAACTGACGAGGGTTGACGATAAAGTTGAAAGTTTGAAAGTTAAAAAGTTGAAAAGTCGGAAAGTCGGAAACCTTTCCGTCACCCTCGTATGTTTGAATTAAGGTATTTTCAAATGTAATATTTTTAATAATGAAAAATTATTGATTACTTGAAAATTCAAATATTAAGGAAGGAGCAGGTAATAGCAACATTCCCCCAGATAACTTTTTTAAAGTATATCGGCCTAAAGATTTTGCACCTGTTTCTTTTCTTCTTTGTAAATCTGAATAGTATCTAGGAAACTTGACATTTTGCTTGTATTCCGTATAAAAACGAGGAAAGATTAAAGAAGAATTCCTAAATAAAAACTTAACCCACTTATGAGAAAACTTGTTGTTGGTATTGATATTTCCATGGATGATTTTCATGCCTGTATTAAATTAAGAACAGAAAATGATTCTATTAAAATTAAAGGTACCCGTGCTTTTGATAATACAGAAAAGGGATTTAAAGAATGTTTATCCTGGGCTTTAAAGCAGCAAATGGATAATTGCCCTCTACAGTTTGTTATGGAAGCTACAGGGGTTTACTATGAGAACCTTGCTTATTTTCTGTATGCCAATGAGCAAAAGGTATCAGTGGTTCTGGCTAATAAGATTAAGAACTACATTAAAAGTCTCAATGTTAAAACTAAAACTGATAAGGCTGATTCCAAAGTTATAGCCGGTTTTGGAATTGAGAGAAAGATGGATGACTGGCAACCTATGTCTCCAGTTTATAAAAGCCTGAGGGAACTATGTAGAGAGCTTCTTAGCATTAAAAAAGATATGCAACGAGCTAAATCACAATTGCATTCTTTTGAAAAGGCTCATGAGAAGCTCCCTGCAATTATAAAATTAAAGCGAAAACAAATCAAATTTTTCGAAAAGACAATTAAATTTCTCAGAAAAGAAATTAAAGCTACTGTAGATAAAGATCCAGTTTTAAAGGAAAGGATTCGTAAAATAGAGACCACTCCTGGACTCGGATTTGAAACAGTAGTGATTTTAGTATGTGAAACAAATGGCTTTGATCTTTTCAACAACATTCGTCAATTGGTGAGCTATGCAGGTATGGACGTTACTCAAAATGAGTCGGGAAAATATAAAGGAAAAACAAGAATATCGAAGCGCGGAAATACACGAATCCGGCAAGCTCTTTATATGCCATCTCTGAGTGCTACCACGGCTAATGAGCCTATCAAGGAATTATACCAAAGGATAAATGAGCGTAATCCAGATACTAAAAGAAAAGGTGTGGTAGCCGGAATGCGAAAGTTACTAATCCTTACGTATACACTATGGAAAAAAGATGAGGAATATAACAGGGATTATAATTGGACAGAATCAAAAGAAGAAAATAAAAGCCTAATCAAAATTCAAAAAAAAGCGGAGCCCGAAAGCTCCGCACTAGATAGACTTCAGATCAACGAATCGACCGAGGCCTTCTTTGAAACAAAATTAAAAAAATATAGAGAAATCACTGTATAATATTAGGATTTAACCATAGTATCTTTAGGGGGTCGGGGGGTAAACGAATCACAAATTAACGAATCACAAATCACGATTCACGAATGAACGAAACGAACGGTTTTTTAGTAATATCACTGGACTTTGAACTCCTTTGGGGAGTTTTTGATGTGGTGGATTATGAGGAAAAAAGAATTTATTTTGAAAATACAAGGTTGGTCATTCCCAAAATTTTGG
>JAWOHC010000249.1:0-3100 GCA_046496275.1 Gillisia sp. | reverse complement strand
TTTTTAATATAATAATCTAGTTGTACACTAAGATGGGCAGGTTTATCCTTTTGATATCCGGTACTGGCAACCTGAGCTTCAGATATATTTGGTAAAGGATTACCATAAAATCCAAAAGATTTTCCATTGTAATATTCAATTAAAAATCCTTCTATTTTTTCTCCCTCATCTGTTCTAAAGGAATCAAGAATGTATTTATAATCTTTTACGGAATAAGAAAGAGATTTAATTTTTGGAAGAACTAAAATTTCTGCCTGTTCTGTATTTTCAATTTTAATTTCCACAACATCTTCCACGGCATTGTATCTCAAAAAAGCACTATGTGTTTTTCCTTTATCATCATTTATAGTCCCATTTATAAAATTTTGTTCAAGGTAAGGGGAACCTGTGTGCTTTTCAGGAGTTTTTGAAATTGTAAACACCTGCATTGGCGGGGTTCCCGGAAGATAATCCTGACTAAATCCAACACTTCCAATAAATGAGAGTGCTATTGCTAATGTAAATTTTCTCATGACTTTATGTTAAATAATTTTTATATATGGACGCAAATTTCATACCAACATATTTCCTTTAATAATTTCGTCTATTATTTCCGGATTGAGCAATGTGGAAGTATCTCCAAGGTTTGAAGTATCTTTTGAAGCTATTTTTCTTAGGATTCTTCTCATAATCTTACCACTTCTTGTTTTTGGAAGGCTGCTCACAAATTGGATTTTATCGGGTTTTGCGATGGGTCCAATAATTTTTGAAACCTCCTTTTTTATTTCCTCTTTTATTTCATCGGAAGGTTCAATATCGTCATATAAGATCACATACGCATAGAGTGCATTTCCCTTAATATCATGGGGATACCCAACCACGGCACTTTCTGCTACTTTAGGATGTTCATTTATAGCATTTTCAATTGGAGCCGTTCCAAGGTTATGGCCAGAAACAATTACAACATCATCCACCCTTCCGGTTATTCTGTAATTACCGGTTGCATCTCTATATGCTCCATCTCCCGTAAAATACATGTTTTTATAAGCAGAAAAATATACCTGTTTAAAGCGCTCATGATCTCCATAAATTGTTCGGGCCATAGAAGGCCATGGAAATTTAATGGCGAGATTACCTTCTGCCTTTTCGTGCACATTGGTAATTTCTTTAGAGTTCTCATCCATTAAAGCAGGTTGCACCCCCGGTAAAGGAAGTGTTGCAAAAGTGGGCCTGGTTGGAGTGATTCCGGCAAGTGGAGAGATCATAATCGCACCTGTTTCGGTTTGCCACCAGGTATCTACAATGGGACAACTACCCTTGCCGATATTATCATTATACCAGTGCCAGGCTTCTTCATTAATAGGTTCTCCCACAGATCCTAAAACTTTTAAGGAGGAAAGATCATGTTTTTCAACCAAACTTACAGGGTGTTTTGCCAGCGATCTTATAGCAGTAGGCGCCGTATAGAAATGAGTGACTTTTAATTTTTCTACAATTTCCCAAAACCTGCCATAATCGGGAAAACTCGGAATTCCCTCAAACATCACTGTGGTTGCGCCTGCTGCAAGGGGACCATAAATAATATAAGAATGGCCTGTAATCCAACCAATATCTGCAGTACACCAGTATACATCAGAAGCATTTGGACCTTCGGCATTGTATTGAAATACATTGGCAAAAGTATAAGATGTCCCAACCATATAGCCTCCGGTGGTATGAACCATGCCTTTTGGCTTGCCTGTAGAACCGGAAGTGTACAATATAAAAAGAAGGTCTTCAGCATCCATTTCCTCCGCCGGGCATTCCTTTTCAACTTTTTGAAGCTCATCAAACCAGAATTTATCCCTTCCAGCTTTCATTGGTGTAGTTTCTACAGTTCTCCTGTAAACTATAACCGTTTCTATAGATGGTGTCATTTCCAGGGCTTCATCACAAATCTCTTTTAGGTTAACCGGTTTCGAACCTCTAAAAACCTGATTTGCGGTAATAAGCATTTTACAATTGGAATCATTGATCCTGTTTGCGATTGCGGTACTTGAAAAACCTGCAAATACAATGGAATGTACCGCACCAATCCTGGCACAAGCCAGCATTGCAATTGCCAATTCAGGGATCATTGGCATATATATACAAACCCTATCCCCTTTTCCTATCCCATTATTCTTCAGGACATTGGCGAAATGAGAAACCTTTACAAACAATTGCCTGTAAGAAATGTACCTGGATTCTTCATCAGGATCATTGGGTTCCCAAATGATCGCTGTTTTATTCCCAATGGTTTCCAGATGGCGATCCAGACAATTTTCCGTAATATTGAGTTTCCCACCCTGAAACCATTTTATTTCAGGCTTGTTGAAATCCCATTCCAGGGTTTTATCCCATTTCTTCTTCCATAGAAATTCCCCCGCAATCTTATCCCAAAATTCTTCTGGATTTTCAACACTCTCTTTATATGCTTTTTTATATTCGGCAAAAGTCTTTATTTGTATATTTTTCATTTTCTAAAAATATATAAAGCAAAACTGAATAGCAAACAAAGCCGATGGTTAAAATCTTTTTTTTACCACCAAGCCCTCAAATTCCTGCATTGGTAAAGTTTTCGCCCAGGATGGAATTATCGTTTTTAAGTGATGAAATTATTTCTAACTATTATTTTCCTTACAATCCCTACAATGCTTTCTGCGCAAAAATATGAACTCGAATGGTCTGAAGAATTTAACGGATCTGAATTAAATACTGACATATGGAATTTCGAAAAAGGCTTTTCCAAAAACAACGAAGCGCAGTTTTATACAGGAAGAACTAAAAATGCCCGCATAGAACACGGAACCCTCATTCTTGAAGCTCATAAAGAGGATTTTGGAAATGCTGGTTATACTTCCGCCAGAATAAACACCTTGAATAAAAAACAGTTCAGATATGGGCGTATTGAAGTTCGGGCGAAACTTCCCGAGGGTCACGGTACCTGGCCGGCTATATGGATGCTTGGAATAAATCATCCTATAGACTGATTTCCTGCCTGCGTAAAAATAGATATTCTGGAGTATGTGGCAAAGACTCCCGGAGAGGTTCACGGAACGATTCATTATCCGGAAACCGATAATATTAAAATGAATTCGGC
>JAWOHC010000161.1:0-2702 GCA_046496275.1 Gillisia sp. | reverse complement strand
CTTTTAATGCTAAAAGAAAATTTACTTCCCAAACCGGGGGTTGAATCTACGCTAATCTCACCTCCAAGACTATTCACCAACTTTTTTACGGTTGCAAGTCCAATTCCGCTTCCGGGGTTGCCATCGCGGTCATTCGTGTCCAGGGTATGAAATAATTCAAATATTTTGTCTGAGTTCTCTAAAGAAAACCCATCTCCATTATCTATAACCTCAAAATGATAAAAACCCTGGGTTTCATGAAAGCGTATATTAATTTTTCTAAGTTCCTTGCTATTGTATTTTAAAGCATTGCTAATAAGATTTAAAAGTATTTGAGTAAGGGCGGCTTTATTGATGTTTTTTAGACTGGCGGTCTTTGGATATTTAATTTCAACATCATTGGAAACATCATAAAAATGTGCTATTCCTTTAAGGATTTGATGGAGGTCAACATTTTCAGCAGCCTTTTCCAGAATATTCTCACTTCGGTAGAAATTAAGGATCCCATCTACATAATTCCTTAGGGAATACGAGGATTCTACGAGATAATTGAGATATTGAAGCGTTTCCTCATTGAATTTATCTTTGTTCTCTTCCCTTAAAAGCTCTGTTAGGGAAATAATATTGGCAAGTGGGGACTTGATATCATGGGAAACCAGACTTGCGAATTTTTCCAATTCCTGATATTTCTGTTTCAGTTTATGCTGAATTTGAAGAAATTTATTATTCTGGTTTCTAAACTCAAGCAACTTCATGATTTGGTTGGCAAGAACTTTTAGCGATTTTTTCTGAAAATCTGTCAGCGATCGTTCCCGGACATCAAGAATATTTAAGGTTCCAATAGTTAGTCCTTTAACGGTAGTAATAGGAACGCCACAATAAAATTTATAATCCTTATTGAAAAATGGCACAGATTTTTGAAAAAGTTGGGGATCTTCAGGGAAATTCACTGAAAAATACTCCATACCGCTTTCCATTGTTGCTTGTGAGAAGGAATTTTCAAGATCCAGTTCTTCCAGGCTAATTCCTGTTTTAGATTTCAACAAAACCTTTCCGTGCGCTACAATACCCAGGTATGCTGCCGGAACATTACAAATAGAGGAAGCCAGAAAAGTTAAGTCATCGTAATCCTTATCATTGGATAAACTGGATATCTGGTAATCCTGAATTACAGCATTTCTTGAATTTTGGTCCAATTTGGAATTATACTCCATACAGAAGATCTAGCTGGTTTTTTATAACATATCAATAATAGGGAATTTTTTGTTAATAGATTGCTGTAATCCAAATATTTGTGAGCTTAAATCGGGAAAGAAAACAGCAATCTCAGCATGAGGATGACAGAAAATAATTCATCCTTTTAAAACTTTTAGGTGCAATGAAATTTAAACAGGGTTGATCCCTAATCTTCACAAATAGTATGATTTATTGAAAAATGAAATGTTGTTCCTTTATTAACTTCGGAATCCACGGAGATTTTTCCGCCCAGGGAATTCACTAATTTTTTAACGGTAGAAAGTCCAATTCCATTTCCTCTATTTCCGCTTCTATCGGCTTCTGCTATAACCGTGAAAAGCTCAAAAATATCTTCCTGTTTATCTTTTGGAATTCCAATTCCATTGTCTTTTACTGTGAAGTAATAGAATTCATTGCTTTTTTTGCAATCTATATCAATAATGATTTCCTCTTTCTTATTATATTTTAAACTATTGCTAACCAAATTGAGAATTATTTGCTCCAGTGCACTCCTGTTACAATTCATCATTAAATTTTCCTCTGGCAGGTTGATTACACAATTATAGTTTATGTTCAAAAGATCTATAATTTCTTCCAGAAGGTCATGAATATCGAATTCCTCAATGATAGATTCTGTAAGGCTGTCACTTTCATAATGTTGAAGAATCCCTGTAATATAACTGCTTAATTTAAAGGATGACTGCTTTAAATAATCCAGATATTTAATTCCATCTTCATCAAACCTATCTGCATATTTAGCCTTGAGCATATCTGCAGTTAAGATCATATTTGCAAGGGGCATTTTCATATCGTGGGAAACAGTTCCTGCAAAATCTTTCAACTGGCCGTTTTTTTCAATAAGAACCTTGGTAACCTTTTCAAGTTTTAAATTATGCCTTCTTAATTCAAAAAGATTTTCCACTTGTTTGGCGAGTGCTTTTAGCGCACTTTTTTGGTCTTCGGTAAGAGAATTAGGTTTGGTGTCTAAAACGCATAATGTCCCTAAAGCAGTCCCATTATAAGATTTTAATGGCATTCCTGCATAAAACAATAAGCTGGGATCTTCCAGCGTAAAAGGATTATTTTTAAATCTTGAATCTTCACGGGTATCCTTTATTTCCATAAAATCCCTCGGATTTACAATTGAATGAGAACAATAGGAAATGGCTCTGGGAGCTGTAGTCAATTCGGTGCCAACCTTGGATTTGTACCAATTTTGATCTTCATCAATAAGAGTTATTAAGGAAATGGGAACATTGCAAATGTAAGAGGCCAGCTTGGTGATATCGTCGTAGCTTTCCTCAGGATCTGTATATATGATTTGTAATTCTTCAAGGGCTGCTAATCTTTTCTTTTCATCTTTCGGAATTTCTGCTGTTATCATATACCTGATGTTTTTTAATACTTGTAGCCAAGAATCAGACCAAAGTTACTAATTAAATTTTAAAAAGTTAAGGTACTGTTAATATTTTTCAAATACACCTAAT
>JAWOHC010000155.1:0-6222 GCA_046496275.1 Gillisia sp. | reverse complement strand
CCTGTTCACCGCCCTCAGGGACAAATTTTACCTGCCGGAGCAGATGAACCTATACTAGCTCCTTCAAAATTGGTGGATTTTGAACTGGAAATGGCTTTTATCACTACCGATGCCAATCAACTTGGGGAACCAATTCCTATTGAGGAAGCTGAGGATTATATCTTTGGGCTGGTACTTTTCAATGACTGGAGCGCTCGGGATATCCAAAAATGGGAATACGTCCCTTTGGGTCCGTTTTTAGCAAAAAACTTCGCTTCTTCGATTTCTCCCTGGATCGTAACCTTGGATGCTCTGGAACCTTTTAGAACCGAAAGTCCCAAACCTGAAAAAAAACTGCTTCCCTACCTTCAGTATAAAGGAAAGAAAAGCTTTGACATCAACCTTCAGGTTGCTTTACAGCCGGAAGATTCAGAAGAAACCGTCCTTGCCAATTCCAATTTCAAATATATGTATTGGAATATGAGTCAACAACTGGCGCATCATACCGTAAATGGCTGTAATGTTCTTTCAGGAGATATGATGGGATCGGGAACTATTTCTGGCCCTACGCCTGATTCTTATGGGTCTATGCTTGAACTTTCCTGGAAAGGATCGAAACCGGTAAAATTAATTGATGGCAGCGAACGCAAATTTATAGAGGATAACGATACCGTTATTATGCGTGGTTATTGCAAGAAAAAAGACCGAAGAATAGGCTTTGGAGAAATTAGAACAAAATTGCTTCCTATTTTCCAACCTAAAAAGAAATAATCAATATTAACCCATTAAAAAAGCCATCAGAATCAAATATTCTGATGGCTTTTTTTTTGCAAACTCCTATTGGTCGAGCAATAATTTTCCAGTATACCTTATTTTATCGCCTTGATCAAACTATCTGCTTGTATCGCACTATGCGAAGCATCATAAATCGACTTTCCTTCTTTTATAAGAATGATCTGGGGGCTTTCATGGGGTACATTAAATTTGGAAGCAATCCTATTCGAAACCTCCCTGTTGCTTATAAGATCCAGAAAATACAATTTCACGTTCCCGGTTTCAGCATCAAATTCATTTTCAAATTGACGTAACACCATTCTGCTTATCCCGCAACTTGTAGAGTGTTTTAGGATCGCTACAGGCTGCGAATATGAATCCTCAACAATTTTGTCTAAGGTTTCTAAACTTGAGAGGTTATTCCAGGGAAAAGGATTCGATTTTTCCGTTGTCTTATTAGGTTCACTTTTAAATATTTTATCAAATAATCCCATATCATTTATTTTCGGCGCAAATTACGGTTTCAAAAAGAATTCCCTTCACAGCAAATTATTAAAATTTACCTAAGAGAATATTTATACTGCTAATAAAGCCCTAACTTTAATAGAAACGAATAAATATCGGCCATTTTGTCTGTATTTATTAAGTGTTGACCTGCCGAAATAGCAGCTTGTTTTCACTGGTACATCCTTTGTTAAATGAAATTTGAACCAACATTAACGTCATGAACTTCAATAATTTTACGATAAAATCTCAGGAGGCAATTCAGCAAGCGCAACAACTTGCTCAGGAATTTAGCCATCAGCAAATTGAAAACGAGCATATTTTTAAAGGCATCACAAGCGTAGATGAGAATGTAGCTCCTTTTTTGTTGAAGAAATTAAATATCAATGTGAATTTGTTTAATCAAATTCTGGATAACACGCTAAAAAGTTTCCCCAAGGTAAGCGGCGGAGATATTATGTACTCCCGGGAAGCTTCAAAAACCTTGAATGAAGCAAGCAGCATTGCCAAAAAAATGAAGGATGAATTTGTATCTATAGAACATTTGATTCTGGCCATATTTAAATCCTCCAGCAAGATCGCTCAAATACTGAAAGATCAGGGCGCCACAGAAAAAGGGTTGCTGGCAGCTATTGAAGAATTGCGAAAAGGCGATCGTGTAACTTCCCAAAGTGCTGAGGAGACCTATAATTCCCTGAACAAATACGCCAAAAATCTGAACAAAATGGCAGAAGAAGGGAGACTGGACCCTGTAATTGGGCGGGATGAAGAAATAAGAAGGGTTTTACAGATACTTTCCCGAAGAACCAAAAATAACCCAATGCTGGTTGGAGAACCTGGAGTGGGTAAAACCGCTATTGCAGAAGGTCTGGCTCATCGTATAATTGCCGGGGATATCCCTGAAAACCTAAAGGATAAACAAATTTATTCCCTGGATATGGGAGCTTTAATCGCAGGGGCGAAATATAAAGGTGAATTTGAGGAACGATTGAAAGCAGTTATCAAAGAAGTAACCGAAAGTGAAGGGGATATTGTGCTTTTTATAGATGAAATCCACACCCTTGTTGGTGCAGGAGGCGGACAAGGCGCCATGGATGCTGCAAATATTTTAAAACCGGCCCTGGCTCGTGGAGAATTGCGCGCAATAGGCGCAACAACTTTGGACGAATATCAAAAATATTTTGAAAAAGATAAGGCACTGGAAAGGCGTTTCCAAAAGATAATTGTGGATGAACCAGATACAGAAAGTGCCATCTCAATTCTACGCGGAATCAAGGAAAAATATGAAACCCATCATAAAGTAAGGATCAAAGATGAGGCTATTATTGGAGCTGTAGAACTATCACAGCGGTACATAACAAATCGTTTTTTACCCGATAAAGCCATAGATCTTATGGACGAGGCTGCGGCGAAGTTGCGAATGGAAATAAATTCGAAACCAGAGGAATTGGATGTCCTGGACAGAAAGGTTACTCAGCTCGAAATAGAGATCGAGGCTATAAAAAGAGAAAAAGATGAAGTTAAATTAAAATCCCTGAGCGCAGACCTTGCAAATTTAAAAGAGGAACGCAATGAATTAAATGCCCGATGGAAAAATGAAAAAGAAGTAGTAGATAATATTCAAACTGCAAAATCTGATATCGAACATTTCAAACTGGAAGCCGAAAAAGCAGAGCGCGAAGGTGATTATGGAAAAGTGGCAGAAATACGTTACGGAAAAATAAAAGAAGCTCAGGAGCAACTTGAAAAATTGCAACAGCAATTGAATGAGAATAAAGATAGCCACACCCTTATCAAGGAAGAAGTTACTTATGAGGATATTGCAGAAGTAGTTGCCAAATGGACCGGAGTTCCGGTTACGAAAATGATCCAGAGTGAACGTGAAAAACTACTGAAACTGGAAGATCAGCTTCATAAAAGAGTTGTTGGACAGGAAGAAGCCATTGAGGCGGTGAGTGATGCGGTAAGAAGAAGTCGGGCCGGACTTCAGGATCAAAAAAAACCAATAGGTACGTTCTTGTTCCTGGGAACTACAGGAGTTGGTAAAACCGAACTTGCCAAAGCCCTGGCCGAGTATCTTTTTGACGATGAAGCCGCCATGACCAGGATCGATATGAGCGAATATCAGGAACGTCATTCGGTGAGCAGACTTGTGGGAGCACCTCCGGGATATATTGGTTACGAAGAAGGCGGACAATTAACAGAAGCTGTTCGAAGAAAGCCTTATTCTGTAATCCTGCTGGATGAGATAGAAAAAGCCCATCCAGACACCTTTAATATCCTTTTACAGGTGCTGGATGAAGGCAGACTTACCGATAACAAAGGAAGACTTGCCGATTTTAAGAATACCATTATCATTATGACTTCCAATATGGGATCGCAAATAATCCAGGAGAAATTTGAAGCAGTTCTGGATGCGGAAACGGCTATAGAAGCAGCAAAAACGGAAGTGCTCGCCTTGCTCAAACAAAGTGTTCGACCAGAATTCATCAATAGGATAGATGACATTGTGATGTTCACTCCACTTTCGGCGAAACATATCCATCAAATTGTTGGACTCCAATTAAAAGGGGTGAAAAAAATGCTTTTAAAACAGGGGATTACACTGGATGCAACCGAAGAAGCGATTAACTTTCTTGCAAAACGCGGATTTGATCCGCAATTTGGCGCCAGACCAGTTAAAAGGGTCGTACAACGCGAAGTCCTCAATAAACTCTCTAAGGAGATTCTTTCAGGAAAGGTCCATACAGACAGCATTATTCTGCTGGATGAATTTGATGATAACCTGGTTTTTAGAAATCAGGAATCTATGGTAACCAAGGAATAAGCAAAAAAGTAACCTGTAAAAAAAGCGGCTGCTCAATTTATTGAGCAGCCGCTTTAAATTTTATGATTAAATCAATTACCACTTGTCGATTTCATCTTGTAGTTCTTCTTTGGTTTTACCCGTTTTTTCCTGTAAACGCCCCATCATTTCATCAAATTTCCCTTCAGAATAAGTAACATCATCATCGGTCAATTTTCCATATTTTTGTTTGAAATCACCCTTGATTTGTTTCCATTTTCCTTCTAACTGATCTTTATTCATAATTTTGGTTTTTAGTTAAATAATATTTTTAAAAGTAATATTCAGGTTGAAAGAATTCTCTCAATAAATCCTTATTTTTATCTTAAGGATTTGTTATTTTTGCTGATTTATCAAAATTTATGAAAAAAAACATCCTTTTATTTTTATTTGTTGTATTCGCTGCTTCTTGCGGAACAACAAAAAATGTTGATTCCAGGAATATTGAACTCAGTTTTTTGGATGATTTTATAATTCAGGATAACCTGGTTATTGGAGGAACCAAAGTAGGTGGTCTTTCAGGAATAGATTATCACGATGGAACCTATTATTTGGTTTGTGATCATCCCGGAAATCCACGATTTTACAAGGCGGTTATTGAAATAAATCAGAAAAAGATCGATACCGTACTAATTTCCGAAGTGATTGAGCTGGACAGAACTTCCGAATTTTTTAAGAACACCACTTTAGACCTTGAAGCAATACGGTATAACGTTGAGAAAAACGAACTCGTCCTAAGCAGTGAAGGCTCCATTAATAACGGAAAAGATCCCGCCATTTTTCATATAACTCCAAATGGTGAATTTATATCAAAGTATTCCCTCCCCGATTATTTTTTAGCTTCCGGAGATCAAAAACCAAGGAATAATGGTGTTTTTGAAGGTTTGGCTGAAAGTTTTGATCAATCCGGTTATTGGGCAGGAATGGAACTTCCTCTGGTAAAAGATGGCTCTAAACCAAAATTATTCCCGACGAAATCCCCTATACGAATTACCCATTTTAATCAGGAAAATGGAAAACCTACCAGGCAATTCGTGATGCAACTGGAAAATATCACGAAAATTCCCTGGATGTATTTTGCCGTAAATGGATTGACTGAAATTCTGGAATATGCACCAAACAGGTTTCTGGTGCTGGAACGGGCTTTTTCTGCAGGACACGGAACAAATGGCAATACTGTGAGAATCTTTGACGTTGATGCCAGCAATGCAAGCAACACCTTGAACTTCGATGATTTAAGAAAAAATGATTATACCGCAGCAACGAAAAAGCTGGTTTTCGACTTTAAATCTGTGAAAAAGCAATTAAAAGAAAATACCATCGACAATCTTGAAGGAATGACTTTTGGGCCGGATCTCCCCAATGGAAACAAAACCTTGCTGCTGGTATCCGATGATAATTTTAGCAGTCTTGGAAAGCAAATCAACCAGATAATCCTGATGGAAGTAGAAATAAAACTTTAAGGTTTTTTAAATATTCAGAAATCATGAAAAGAGTAGTTCTATTATTATCTGTCTTAATGGTAATCGCTTGTAATTCCAATAAGTCCGAATCTTCAGCAGAAAATAACTCCGAAAAAATGACTCAGTATTATTTCATACGACATGCAGAAAAGGATACCACGAACGCACAAGATAAAGATCCACTTTTAACCGAGCAGGGAATCAAACGTGCAGAAAATTGGGCAAAGATTTTTAAGGAAATTAATTTTGATCTTATCTACAGTTCAGATTATAAACGCACCATATCCACAGCACAAATCATAGCAGATTCTCAAAAAAAGGAAGTTCAGCTATATAGTTCAAAGAAACTGAATGACGAGGATTTTCAGGAAAACACTAAAGGAAAAACCGTTTTGATTGTTGGACATACCAATACCAACCCGAAATTAGTGAATTATATTTTGGATCAGGAAAAATACGAGGAGGTTTCCGAAGAAAATTATGGAAGCCTTTTTATAGTGAATGTTTCTTCGGATGGCACAAAATCTTCGCAGTTGCTGAATATTGATTAAGCTACAGCTGGGATTCTTCCTCTCCCGAAAGTTCCTTCTAAATGACAAATCAAAAAGGACTGCTCGTTCCAGGAATTAATTTTTTATCACAATTTCATTTAGGGTA
>JAWOHC010000141.1:0-4977 GCA_046496275.1 Gillisia sp. | reverse complement strand
TTTCAGAAAATTGGCAGGCAACGGCATCCCTGGAAAATATTACCGACCAACGTTACAGAACGTACTCCTCCGGGATCGCAGCGGCCGGAAGGAATTTGATATTGGCGGTGAGGTATAGTTTTTAAATTCGAATACAGGCATCCTTTCATCGCTTAAAACAACTGAATTTAGCTCCTTTTTTGGTTGGAGTTCTTCGCATTATAATCCTGCAAAAAACAAGCTTCAAGAGGATCTAAAAATTTCAAATTGTTTAAGATGGTGTTTTTAACTTTTGAGTTCTTCTCTTTTGGTAAAAATGATTAATTTCGCTGCTCATTAGAAATAACTATAAAATGAGCACAAAGTTCGCTGAATATAAAGGTCTTGACCTTCCAAAAGTAGCAGAAGAAATCCTTCAATATTGGAAGGAGCATGATATTTTTGAGAAAAGCGTAACTACCCGTGAGGGCAGGGAGCCGTTCATATTTTTTGAAGGTCCGCCATCTGCCAACGGTTTGCCGGGAATTCACCACGTAATGGCCCGGGCTATTAAGGATATATTTTGCAGGTATAAAACCCAAAAAGGTTATCAGGTAAAACGAAAAGCCGGATGGGATACCCATGGGCTTCCAATAGAGCTTGGAGTAGAGAAGGAATTGGGAATTACCAAGGAAGACATCGGCAAAAAAATAAGCGTAGAAGAATATAATGAAGCTTGTAAGAACGCAGTAATGCGTTATACCGACGTTTGGAACGACCTTACCGAAAAAATGGGATATTGGGTAGATATGGAAGATCCATACATTACCTATAAATCAAAATATATGGAAACGGTGTGGTGGCTGCTTTCTGAAATCTATAAAAAAGGTCTTATTTACAAGGGCTATACCGTTCAGCCATATTCGCCTAAAGCAGGAACAGGACTGAGCTCCCACGAATTAAATCAGCCTGGTACCTATCAGGATGTTACAGATACCACAGTTACCGCCATGTTCCGTATTTCCAACTCCTCCCTTTTGAAGGAGTTGGAAGGAGCTTTCTTGATCGCCTGGACTACAACCCCCTGGACATTGCCCAGTAATACGGCTTTAACAGTTGGTCCCAAAATAGAATATGTTACGGTTAAAACCTACAATCAATATACGTTTGAGCCTATCACCATTGTAGTTGCAAAAGCGCTTGCCGATAAACAATTCGATAAAAAATTCATTAAAGTTGCAGATGAAGATGGCTTAAAAGGCTACAAAGAAGGCGATAAAATCCCTTATTTTATAGATAAAACCTTCCTGGGAAAAGATTTGGTTGAATTGAGGTACGAGCAGTTGATGCCGTATGTGCAGCCGTATAATAATCCAGAAAACGCATTTCGGGTAATTGCCGGGGATTTTGTAACCGTAGAGGAGGGAACAGGTATTGTGCACACCTCGCCAACCTTTGGGGCAGACGATGCCATGGTAGCAAAACAGGCAATTCCTGAAGTTCCGCCATTATTGGTAAAAGATGAAAATGACAACCTGGTCCCTATTGTGGATTTGCAGGGTAGATTTATAAAGGAGATCGGTGAGTTTGGCGGAAAATATGTTAAGAATGAATATTATGATGAGGGTCAGGCTCCGGAGCGTTCTGTGGATGTGGAGATCGCGATAAAACTCAAGGAAGATAACAGGGCATTTAAAGTTGAAAAATATGTTCACAGCTATCCAAATTGCTGGAGAACCGATAAGCCTATTTTATATTATCCACTGGATTCCTGGTTCATCAAGGTAACCGAATTTAAGGACCGGATGTTTGAATTGAATAAGGAGATCAACTGGAAGCCAAAATCTACCGGGGAAGGCCGTTTTGGGAACTGGCTTGCTAATGCCAATGACTGGAATCTTTCCAGAAGCAGGTATTGGGGAATACCTTTGCCTATTTGGAGAACGGAAGATGGAAAGGAAGAAATCATCATAGGTTCTATAGAGGAACTAAAGGCAGAAATGGCAAAAGCCGTGAAGGCCGGAGTTTTGGAAAAGGATGTTTTTGCAGGGTTCGAGGTTGGAAATATGAGTGAGGAAAACTATAATTTGGTAGATCTTCATAAAAATGTGGTAGATGAGATCATTCTGGTTGCTGCTTCAGGAAAACCTATGAAGCGGGAGGCAGATCTTATAGATGTATGGTTTGATTCTGGTTCTATGCCTTATGCACAATGGCATTATCCTTTTGAAAATAAGGGAAAGGTAGATTCCGGAGAGAGAAAAGCCGATTTCATCGCTGAAGGAGTTGACCAGACGCGGGGATGGTTTTATACTTTGCACGCCATTGCTACCATGATCTTTGATGATGTAGCGTATAAAAATGTAGTTTCCAACGGATTGGTATTGGATAAAAACGGACAAAAAATGTCCAAACGTCTTGGCAATGCCGCCGATCCTTTTACAACCTTATCAACCTATGGCGCAGATGCCACGAGGTGGTATATGATCTCCAATGCAAATCCCTGGGATAATTTAAAATTTGACCTGGAAGGCATCGGGGAAGTGAGCCGGAAATTCTTCGGAACACTTTATAACACCTATTCGTTTTTTACCTTGTATGCAAACATCGATAAATTCGATTATTCTGAAGCGGATATTCCCTTAGAGGAACGCCCTGAAATTGATCGATGGGTGCTTTCAGAATTGAATACATTGATAAAAAAGGTTGATAAATTTTATGCAGAATATGAGCCTACAAAGGCAACAAGAGCAATTTCAGAATTTGTTCAGGAAAATTTAAGCAATTGGTATGTTCGCTTAAGCCGAAGAAGATTTTGGAAAGGGGAGTACGAGCAGGATAAAATTTCAGCCTATCAAACCCTTTACACCTGTATGCTAAGCGTTGCGAAGTTAAGTGCACCGGTTGCTCCGTTTTTTATGGAAAAACTATACAGGGATCTTAATGCAGTAACCGGTAAGGAAGCTTTTGAATCGGTTCATTTGGCCGATTTCCCGAGCTTTGACAGTGCTTTTTTAGATAAGGACCTGGAACATAAAATGGAAAAGGCCCAGATAATTTCTTCCCTGGTTTTATCCCTGCGGAAAAAAGAGATGATCAAGGTGCGCCAGCCTTTGCAACGAATTATGATCCCTGTGCTGGATGAAAAGCAAAAAGCAGAAATCCGGGCAGTGGAAGATTTGATAAAATCTGAGGTAAACGTAAAGGAAATACAGCTTATAGACGATGCATCGGGGATCCTTGTAAAACAGGCGAAACCCAATTTTAAAACTTTAGGCCCAAAGTTTGGAAAAGATATCAAATCTGTTGTGAATGTTATTAATAACCTTACATCCGTGGATATCGCAACACTGGAGCGAGAAAGTGAATTAACTGTGGATGTTAATGGAAAAATGACTAAATTGGTATCTGATTACGTGGTAATTAGTTCCCAGGATATTGAAGGATGGCTTGTTGCCAGCAATAAAAACATCACAGTTGCTTTAGATGTTCATATTTCTGAAGAACTAAAGAAGGAAGGAATTGCCAGGGAGTTGGTTAACAGAATTCAGAACCTTCGAAAAGATTCCGGATTGGAAGTGACCGATACCATAGATGTGACCCTACTGAAGGATAGCGTTGTCGAGGACGCCGTCTTAGAAAATATAAAGTATATAAAAAACGAGACACTCACTGCAAACCTCGAATTTGCAGACGTGGTTACAGACGGAACAGAAATAGAATTCGACGATGTGACTACCAAATTGTGTATTAAAAAACATTAAACCCATGTCAACAGAAACCAAAGAACGTTATAACGATGCCGAACTGGCAGAATTTAAGGATTTAATCAAAGGAAAAATTCAAAAAGCCCAGGAACAATTAGCCCTTTACAAAAGTGCTTATGTAAACGACGGCAATAATGGAACAGATGATACTTCCCCCACTTTTAAAGCATTTGAGGAAGGAAGTGAAACCATGAGCAAGGAAGCAAATTCTCAATTGGCCATTCGCCAGGAAAAGTTTATTAGAGACCTTAAAAATGCACTGATTCGTATTGAGAATAAGACCTATGGCATTTGCAGGGTTACCAATAAATTAATCGCTAAAGAGCGTTTAAAATTGGTGCCACACGCAACGTTGAGTATAGAAGCCAAGAATTTACAACGTTAAGCGTTAGTAAATATTATCAATAATTATATATGTGCTCCAATTTGATTTCGTTCATATTGGAGCATTTTTTATATCCTTTTTTCAAATGAAGTTTTATGTTTCATTTTTGATATTTATCAGTGTCGTTTTTTGCTCATTTTCTCAAAAGGATGTTTCAGGAACCTACGATGCTCAAAATATTGAAAAGCTCTATATTTTTACCGATGAGGTATTTAAGATTAATTTAAAAACTTCGGAAAAAGATAAAATCATTCTCACCTCTCATTCTGACGGGGAATATTTCAACGATATATCCTTAAATATGGAACTGTTTCAGGACAGGATGATTCTAACTACTCATTTCCGGGAGATTCTTCAAAGCGGATATGATAAACTAAGTGCGCACAAGGTTTTTTCCCTTGAAATCACGCTGGAAATACCTGAAGGTCTTGAGGTGTTTATAAAATCCAATATAGCCTCAGTTTCCGGCAGCGGAACTTATAAGAATCTGGAAGTCGAATTGAAATCGGGAAACTGTGAACTTACATCTTTTCAGGGCAATGCCCTTGTAAATACCTATATCGGATCTATTGATGTGCAAACTAAAAATGCGGAGATCACCGCATCTGCGTCTTGCCGTTGAACTGCACCTTGTGCGTGTGTCCGTGGCACTCGTCGAGGTCGGAGTTGTTGACGTCCTCGCCGTTGGTGCCGCGGGTCCCGTAGATCCCGAACCCGTCAGCTGCGTATCCGACGAGCGCCGAGTGACCGGAGCCGGTGTCGAGGTCGGCGATCACACAGTTCGACAGCGAGTGGTAGTGGTACGAGCCGCTCATCTCGGGGTGACCGTCGCAGGAGTCCTGGATCTCGTACGCGGCGGCGTCGCGG
>JAWOHC010000119.1:0-7160 GCA_046496275.1 Gillisia sp. | reverse complement strand
CTTGCTATAGATCATAAAAGAGCTTCTGAAATTGGAGCTGCGCTAAATATCCAGGCTTATGTTGGGAAGGTTGAGCCTGTTGAAACCAACATTGTAATATTCTATCTTCAGGATCTTTCGAATGAGGAGAAATTTATGAAAAAGCTTCAGAAGGAGAACATAAGAATAAGCAACATGGGCCATGGGAAATTGAGAATCGTTACCCATTTGGATTATTCCGAAGAAATGCATCACCGGTTTCTGGAAGTGCTTGAGACTATAAGTTTTTAATCCCTATGTTATTCACTATAAAAAGGCCTCATACATTTTACTGTGAGGCCCTTTTTTGTTTTATATAAAAATTATCTAAAAACTATTGCTTAAACATATCCATTCCAGGAATGTCTGGCATTCCATCTTTAGCCACAGCAGCAAGTTCCGCATCGTTAATATCGGAAGCTCTTTTAATCGCTTTATTTAAAGTTAAAACAAGATAGTCTTCCAATTGATCCTTATCTGCAAGCAATTCTTCTGCAATAGAAATGTTTTTGATCTCCCGCGCAGCAGTTATAGTTATTTTTAAAAGACCATCCCCGGACTGCTCATCTATAAGAACAGATTTCATGCGCTCTTTGGTAGCTTCTACTTTTTCCTGGGTTTCTTTGAGTTTATTCATCATTCCCATCATATCTCCAAACATAATTTCCTGTTTTTAAAAAGTTAAACACAAATTTACTAAATTAGGTCTTGATATAAGTTATTACATATGACCGATTAAAAACAATATTATAAACAAATGAAAACAGTATTATTTATTCTATTGGGAAGTTTTACCTTTGTAACCGCGCAAAATCAGAATGTATTGAAAAAAGAAATCACACCTCCCGAAGCTATTAAAATAACAAAAGAACTTAAGGCTCATGATCAAGTTAGGATAGATGATTACTATTGGATGAATAACCGGGAAGATCCTCAGGTTATTAACTATCTAAATAGCGAAAATGATTACAATGAGAAAATGACCGCTCATACCAAAGAGTTTCAAACGAAACTTTTTAACGAAATGAAAAGCAGGATCAAGGAGGATGACAAATCTGTTCCCTATAAATTAAACGGATATTGGTACTTAACACGCTTTGAAATAGGAAAAGATTATCCAATTTATTCCCGAAAGAAAGAATCTCTTGATGCTCCGGAGGAAATCCTCTTTGATGTAAATGAAATGGCCGAAGGTTTTGATTATTACAGTCTTGGCGGATTAAATGTAAGCCCGGATAATAAACTTATAGCTTTTGGTGTAGATACTTTAAGCCGAAGGAAATATACCATTCAAATTAAAAATCTGGAAACAGGGGAGATACTTCCGCTTAAAATAGAAACTACAACCGGTGGTTCTACCTGGGCGAATGATAATAAAACACTTTATTATACCAAGAAAGACGAGCAAACATTAAGGTCAAATCAAATATTCAAGCATATTTGGGGGACCGATCCTTCAAATGATCAGTTGGTTTTTGAGGAAAAAGATGAAACTTTTAATACCTATATCTACAAATCAAAATCTAAAAAATACCTGATAATTGGCTCTGGAAGTACGCTTACAAGCGAATATCAGATTTTAAATGCCGACACTCCTGAAGGGGAGTTTAAAATATTCCAACCCAGAGAAAGAGGTTTGGAATATGGGATTAGTCATTATGAAGATTATTTTTATGTGCTCACCAATAAGGATGGTGCCACTAATTTTAAACTGATGAAAACCCCGGTAGATAACACCGAAAAGGAAAACTGGCTGGAGGTAATTCCGCACAGGGATGATTTTTTGCTTGAAGATCTTGATATTTTTAAAGAATACCTTGTCGTGAGTGAACGGCACAACGGGTTGAATAAAATTAAGATCACCAGGTGGGATGACAATACAAGTTATTATTTGCCATTTGACAATGAAACCTACACCGCCTATACCAGTATCAACCCCGATTTTGATACAAATATTTTAAGATATACCTATAACTCGTTGAATACTCCTACTTCGGTTGTGGATTTTAATATGGCTACGAGGGAAAAAACAATTTTAAAGGAGCAGGAAGTCTTAGGAGGGATATTTAATAAGGATAATTATATTTCAGAGCGTATTTGGGCAACTGCAGAAGATGGTACAAAAATCCCTGTTTCTATTATTTACAAAAAAGGGATTAAAAAAGATGGAAATAATCCGTTATTGCAATATGCATACGGTTCTTATGGTTCTACTATAGACCCTTATTTTTCTACTGCACGTTTAAGCCTGCTGGATCGTGGATTTATTTATGCTATCGCGCATATTCGCGGAGGGGAATATTTGGGCAGGACCTGGTATGAAGATGGAAAACTTCTGAAAAAGAAAAATACGTTTACAGATTATATCGATGTTTCAAAATATTTAATAGAACAAAATTATACCTCTCCAAAACACTTATACGCGATGGGAGGTTCTGCAGGTGGATTGCTTATGGGGGTGGTAGTGAATATGGCTCCTGAACTTTATAACGGGGTGATTGCCGCGGTTCCTTTCGTGGATGTTATCACTACGATGCTGGATGAAAGCATTCCTTTAACCACTGGAGAGTATGATGAATGGGGGAATCCAAATAGCAAGCAATATTATGATTATATGCTTTCGTATTCCCCTTACGACAATGTAAAGCGGCAGGATTACCCAAATATGCTTATCACAACGGGTTTGCATGACTCACAGGTTCAATATTGGGAACCCGCAAAATGGGTAGCAAAATTAAGGGATTTTAAACTTGACGACAATATTTTGCTGCTTCATACCAATATGGAAGCCGGACATGGAGGAGCTTCAGGAAGATTTGAGGCATTGAAAGAAGTGGCTGAGGAATATGCGTTTTTATTAGACCTTGAAGGAATTACTGAATAATTCAAATATTTAACTAACTTTGACCGGTTCTAAACCTAAGATTAATTTAACAGGTTTTAGAATTTTCAGAAAGCAGAAGATTGTAAAAGAACTTCATTTATGAAAGAAGAAAAAAAGGTGTACGAGAATGTATTACAACTCATAGGAAATACTCCAATGATACATTTAAATACCATTACCAAAGATTTTAAAGGAAATTTTTACGCTAAAGCGGAAGCCTTTAATCCAGGACACTCCACCAAAGATCGTATAGCACTATATATTATTGAGGAGGCCGAACGCGCGGGAGTTTTAAAACCGGGAGATACAATAGTTGAAACAACTTCAGGAAATACGGGTTTTAGCATTGCGATGGTTAGCATTATAAAAGGATATGAATGTATTCTGGCCGTTAGTTCAAAATCTTCTCAGGATAAGATAGATATGTTGAAAACAATGGGGGCAAAGGTATATGTTTGTCCTGCAAATGTTTCTGCCGACGATCCTCGTTCTTACTATCAGGTTGCGAAAAGACTGCATGAAGAAACAAAGGGTTCTGTCTATATCAATCAGTATTTCAATGAGTTGAATATAGACGCCCATTACCATTCCACCGGTCCCGAAATATGGGAACAAACCGATGGAAAAATCACCCATTTGGTGGCATGTAGTGGAACGGGAGGAACAATTTCCGGAACTGCAAGATATTTAAAGGAACAAAATCCTGAGATTCGGATTATTGGAATCGATGCTTTTGGATCGGTTCTTAAAAAATACCATGAAACCCGCGAATTTGATGCTGAAGAGATTTATCCGTATCGCATTGAAGGATTAGGGAAGAATTTAATCCCTACTGCTACAGATTTTGATATTATAGATAAGTTTGTGAAAGTTACCGATGAAGAAAGTGCCCATACAGCAAGGGAACTTGCCAAAACCGAAGGGATGTTTGTTGGATACACCAGCGGTGCTGCGATGCAGGGAGTAAAACAATTAAGCCAGGAAGGGGAATTTGATGCCAATAGTAAGGTAGTAATAATTTTCCCTGATCATGGTTCCCGATATATGAGTAAGGTATTCAACGATGAATGGATGACTGCTCAGGGATTTTTTGATACTAAAAATGAGGAAAACATAAATCAAATTGAGTTTATAAATTAACCGAGGTGTTTTTCCCGTATATCATACCGAAAAACATCCTTTAATAAAAGGATGTTTTTTCTATAAAACAGTTAAAAGATAAAGTATTATTATTTTAAAAAACGAGTTGTATTTAAGTAATTTTACGGCTCTTAATTAAAAGGTCTATGAGAGATTTATTTGATAAAATTTATAAGGATAAAGGTCCGCTAGGGAAATGGGCAGAGTTTGCTGAAGGATATTTTGTGTTTCCAAAGCTTGAAGGGCCCATTTCAAACCGAATGAAATTTCGCGGAAAGGAAGTGATCACCTGGAGTATTAATGATTATCTGGGACTTGCAAATCATCCTGAAGTTCGTAAAGTTGACGCTCAGGCAGCAGCCGATTATGGATCTGCATACCCAATGGGAGCCAGAATGATGAGCGGTCATACCGATTTGCACGAAAAATTACAGGAAGAACTGGCATCTTTTGTAAATAAACAAGCTGCATATTTATTGAATTTTGGATATCAGGGAATGGTTTCCACCATTGATGCACTGGTTTCCAAGGCAGATGTGATTGTATATGATATGGATGCTCATGCCTGTATTATAGATGGTGTTAGACTTCACGTAGGTCAACGTTTTACCTACAAACATAACGATATGGAAAGCATCGAGAAAAATCTTGAGCGTGCTACCAAAATTTGTGAACAAACCGGTGGTGGGATCCTTCTTATTTCTGAAGGTGTTTTTGGAATGCGGGGTGAACAGGGAAAACTGAAAGAAATAGTAGCATTAAAACAAAAATTTAATTTTAGGTTTTTTGTAGATGATGCGCACGGATTCGGAACGCTGGGCGCTACAGGAGCGGGTGCAGGTGAGGAGCAGGGTGTACAGGATGAAATAGATGTTTATTTTGCAACTTTTGCTAAATCCCTGGCAAGCACAGGAGCGTTTATTGCAGGTGATAAAGAGATCATGGATTATCTGAAATATAACCTAAGATCCCAGATGTTTGCCAAATCCCTACAAATGCAGTTGGTGGTAGGTGCTTTAAAAAGACTGGATATGCTTCGCACCATGCCGGAATTAAAAGCTAAACTTTGGGAAAATGTGAATGCGCTTCAAAGCGGATTGAAAGAACGTGGTTTTGATATTGGTACTACCCAAAGTTGTGTAACTCCGGTATATTTAAAAGGTAGTATTCCTGAAGCTATGGCACTTGTGAAAGACTTACGCGAAAATCATGGAGTATTTTGTTCTATTGTAGTGTATCCTGTAATTCCTAAAGGATTAATCTTATTAAGAATGATCCCTACAGCAACTCATACCTTCGATGATATAGATCAAACTCTCGTAGCTTTTACAGCTATACGGGAGCGACTGGAAAATGGAACTTATAAAAGGCTTTCGGCATCTGTTGCTGCAGCTATAAATGAATAATCTTATCAATTATAAGAATAAAAAAATCCGCTGCTTAGCGGATTTTTTTATTTTATTGAACTGAGGATATCTAATTCTCTATTTCAGGTTCTATCTTAATTTCATCGGAACGCTTTTTGCTTCGGTCGCCATCATAGGAATCATCCAGATATTCATCATCTTTGTGCATATCGAATCTATATGAAAAACCTGCGGCAATCTGCCATCTGTCAGGGGTGTTTTTAAAATTGATCAATCCGGAGATGTCAAACTGTAAATCATCTCCCAATAAATATGCAACTCCGGTGCGTGCAAGATCATCGGCATAGACATCGCTTATGATTCCCTGGTATTCTAAAAAACCGGCAAATTTTGGGGTAAATGCGTGTGTAAGCGTCACTATCCCAGCATAGGTAGGTGTAACTTCCGAGATCTTATCTAAAATAACATTAGTGACCAGCACCCATCCACCATCCCAATTGTTTTGCGTGGAAAGTGCGAATTTTGGGGTTATTTTGGATTCTCCTTCAAACAAATAGGGATTATCACCAAAAGAGAAATTTGCACCTGCATATACAGCTATTGCCGGGATTAAGGTTTTCCATTTAAACCTTTGATTGGCTTTCCAGCTGTATAAATTTGGTTTATCCGGCGCGATACTACGAGCGGGATCAAAAATCAAATATTTTACGCCTAAGGTGTTGGTTTTGAAATTAGCCTGATTAAATTCCCGGTCCTGCCCGCCCATTCTTATCAAGGTAGATTGATCTTCAAAAGATCCTATCAAGCTTATCTCAAGGGCTTCAAAAAACAGTCCGTATCGCAAAGCATAATCTGCTCCAAAGATGTCGGTATCGGTTCCCCGAAGGGAATGCGTGTCATTCCCCATATAACCTCCTGCTTCAACTTGTAAAACCCCTGTACCCACAGAAAATGCTCCCTGGGAAGCACCGGGTCTATTTGAATTAATGGTTTCTGTATATTGTGCCTGAGAAATTAGTGTTCCGGTAAAGAACACAAGTAGGAATACTATTCTAAGTTTGAGGAATTTCATTTGTGAAGATTTGGTCCTTCAAATATAGACGATTTTATTAATTTTTTAGGAGATATAACTGGAATTTGTCCGGCTATAATAGTAATTTTGCACAAACTGAAGAAAAATGCACGAAGCTTCATTTCAAAGTATTCTAAAAACTATTTTGATCATTTTATTGATCTATTTTGGATTCAAAATTCTCATAAGGTTTTTTGGCCCCATTATTTTGAAATACTTTTTAACCAAAATGGGAAATAAATTCCAGCAACAATTCAATCAGCAACCTCCATCCGGAAAGAAAAAGGAAGGAGAGGTTGTTATTGAAAAAAAACCAAAAAATCCCGGAAAATCCAATAAAAACGTTGGAGAGTATATCGATTACGAAGAAATTGATTAATTTTCAGACCTAACAAAAACTTCATAATGATTAGGTCTTTTAAAAGTATTCTCCCACACATTTTAGTTGTTTTAGGATTTGTTTTTCTTTCTCTAGCATATTTCTATCCCGTTCTTCAGGGAAAGGAAATTTTTCAAAGCGATATCGTTCAGTATATCGGGATGGCAAAACAGCAAAATGATTTTCGGGCAGAAACAGGTGAGGAACCTTACTGGACCGATGCTGCTTTTGGTGGGATGCCAACATACCAGCTCGGTGCAAACTATCCGCACAACTATATCAAGAAAATAGATTCGGTTT
>JAWOHC010000087.1:0-5066 GCA_046496275.1 Gillisia sp. | reverse complement strand
ATGCCGGAGAGCAGCAAACACTTGCTCCGGGAGAAATGGAAATTAGCGCTAAAGTTACGGTTGGGTTTGAACTGAAATAGGAAGCTTGGGAAATGGCTTCCTGAGGATTGATTTGTAGTTAAATAGTCATCAATTAAAAAAGACCCAAAAGGCTCAATTAGGAGCGATTTGGGTCTTTTATTTTATAGTGTTACAAGAGCTATTTCTCCAGCAATTCTTTCACTTTTGCATCCAGATCCTCGCCTCTAAGGTTTTTAGCTACAATAACTCCGTTTTCATCCAGAATGAATTGAGCGGGAATAGCCTGCACTCCATAAAGTAGTGCAACAGGATCCTGCCAGAATTGCAAATGTGAAACCTGTGGCCAGGTTAAATTATCGTCTTTTATTGCCTGTATCCATTTGTCTTTTTGACCTTCCCGGTCCAGGGAAACCCCTATAATATTAAAGCCTTTATCGTGGTATTTGTTATATACTTTAACAATGTTGGGGTTTTCTACCCTACATGGCTTACACCAGGCGGCCCAAAAATCTATAAGTGTTACTTTTCCCATGGAATCCTTCAATGAAACTTGTTTTCCCTCCGGATTTGGCGCAGAAAATTCCGGAGCTTTACTGCCTATATCTACTGCACTTCTTTTGCTAAGATTTTCTTCCAAAGATTTCGCCAGGGATCCTTTGGTTGCATTTTCAGATAAGGTTTCATAAAGTTCTTTCACTTCATTTGCAGGTGCTCCCATATTCATCATATCGGTAAGTACAAGAATAGATACAAATCTATCTGGGTGCTCTTCCACAAATTTTTTCTTGTAGGTGATATCGTTGGCGCGCATTTCCTGCTCCCGTTCCTGAAGCTTTGCAATTGCACCTGCATCTCTGCTGGAGGCCATCACTTCACGCATTTCTTGCCCTATTTCCATAACCTGTTCTCTTAGGCCTTTTAAATGGTCCAGGTAGGTGTAAAAAACTTCATTTTCCTTTCCTCCGGTTACTTTCGAAGTAGGAAGACTGTCTTTGTAAATTTCAAAATGTATAGGTTCATTTTCAGAAATATAAATCACATTTCCATTATATCCATCTATAGAAAGAAAACTAAGATTTGGATTTTCAACATCTGCCATATCCAGGGTGAATTTTCCCTTCTGAATTTGAACTGAATCAATTACTGTAGGCTGCATATTCTGATCTAATTCTGAAACATAGACCAATGTTCCATCTTCAACATTTTTTAGTTCCCCGGAAAGGGAGTATCCTTTTTGATCTTCCTGGCATCCAAGAATGCTAAGGATAATAATTGCGGTTAAGAGTTTTTTCATTTGATAGAAATTATTTTTAATTGTTTTTTTAATCCCTCAATGAGGGCCTGCCTCGAATTTTTTAAAAATATTTTTCTCCCGATAATTATCGGGACATACCCTGGGTGATTACCCCCGAGGTTTTGGATTCAGCAAAAATACATAACTCCACATAGATAGCTACATGAAGTATATAAAATAATGTTAATTTCAAGCGAAAGGAAATGCGGCTCTGGAAGAAAGAGTAATTTTAACTTTTATTAAAATGATATGAAGAATCAACTGGAGGATTTTCCACTGGATATTAAAATAAGTTTTCATAAGGTTGTGGAGCAATATCAGCTTCAGCTTGAAAGTGAACAAAGCAGTATTGCGAAAAATTATATTGAAAATGTACTGGACTATATTTCCTCATTTCCAAAGCTGGTGGAGGGGATCGATAATCCGGATGATTTAAGCAAAAATAAGGATGCAATTCGCATTTTGCTTGATGATTTGTTTCCAAATATTTTAAGCAATAATGAAATTAAAGCGGCCTCCCTGCCTTTTCACAATGTTATCTTTAATTCCTCCAGGCGCTTTAGAAATATCCTTGACAATGCAGGCGAAAACTATCAGTTTGAAATGCGTAATCTGAATGAGGATATGTATTACATCTATGGATGTATTCTTGTTCTTAATCACCATTATGGATATACTATTGATTTTTCGCGGCCACTTTATTACGATATCCCGGATGAAAACGGCACCTTAAAACACTATAGAGTCGCTCTTAATGCCGATTTTATCGACATTGAACCAGGAGAAGGAGCAAAGGAGATTTCTGAAGAAGATGTAGATATTCTCATTCAGAATATTGAAGATGTGAGTTTATGGAAGGAAAAATTCCCTCCAAAAAGTTGGGTTTTTAAGGGCTTTACCATCATCAATCTTACCGATGTCACTGTGGATGACGCTATTTCCGATCTAAAAACCACGCTCCTGCATCAGGAGACATCCAACCAGGCTGAACTTTTTAGATTTCAGGAAATCTTTCAGTCTATTTTTAAAATTCCGGATCTCAGGGTAGGCTTCACACTTTTCAATAAAGCGGAGAAAACCTTTGAGAGAATGAACAATGAAGATGCTCAAAGTTTTATGCTTTATAAAGAAACTTCCGCCGATTGTGAAACCCTTATTTGTGAAAAGACCTATAATCAACTTGTAAAGGAGAAAGCAAATCTCACCATCACCAATGTGGATGAACATGGTAAAAGGACCAACAACAATCTGCTTTCTAAAAATCTAAAGGAAAATGATATTAAAAGTTGTATCCTGGCGCCTATTGCAGACGGGGAGGATTTGTTGGGTATCCTGGAGCTTGTATCCCCAAGGAAAAATGAATTAAACACCATAAATGCTATCAAGTTGGAAGATATACTTCCTTATATAGTGACTGCTTTAAAGCGAAACCAAACCGAATTTGAAAATCGGGTAAAGGCGGTAATTCAAAGTGAATGTACCTCCATTCATCCCAGTGTTTTGTGGATCTTTGAAAATGAGGCCAAGCAGTTTATCAAGGATCAGGATATGGACGGATTGGCGTCTTTCAAGGACATTACTTTTAAAAATGTTTATCCTTTATATGGACAAATCGATATTATTGCTTCTTCAGATGCCCGAAATGCCGCAATTGAAAAAGATCTTCAATACCAGTTGGAATTATTGGAAAATATTATAAATGAGGCATACCTCATAGAGAAATTGCCAATTTATGATCAGGTAAGGTTTAGGGTTACGGAATTTAAGGAGGAATTAACTGAAGGTTTAAATGCTTCCAGTGAACAAAAGGTTTTTGATCTTTTACAACGGGAAGTAAATCCTATTATGGATCATTTAGTTTTACAGTCTAAAGGACTGGAGGAACTTGTGGAGCATTATAAGGAGAAACTGAATCCCGAAACTGGCCTCGTCTACGATCACAGGAAACATTACGATGAAACCGTACAGCGAATTAACAGGACGATGGCCCGTTATATCGATATAAAGCAATTAGATGCCCAGAAGATTTATCCCCATTATTTTGAACGATATAAGACCGATGGAGTAGACCATAACATCTATATAGGTGATTCCTTTGCGTTTAAAAAACCTTTTAATAAAGTGTATCTGTACAATTTGCGGTTATGGCAGCTTGCCACGATGTGTGAAATGGAAAACCGTTTTTATCAGCTACAAAAAAACACGCCAATAAAGATGGATTCGGCTTCATTGATACTGGTATTTAACAGTACTTTATCCATACGATACCGTATGGATGAGAAAAAATTTGATGTTGATGGAACCTATAATGCCCGGTACGAAATTATCAAGAAGAGGATAGATAAAGCCTTTATTAAAGACACAGAAGAGCGGATTACCCAGAAGGGTAAAATATCCATTGTATATTCCCAAAGCAGTGATCAAAAAGAATATTTACGATATATAAAATACCTTCAAACCCGGAAATACCTTGGGGATGAGGTGGAAATTCTTGAGCTGGAAGATGTTCAGGGAGTAGTTGGTCTTCGGGCCATTCGGGCCAATATTTTATACCGCCCCGAAGCGGATGATTCCCTGGAAGCTATTTCCTATGATGGACTTGTTGATTATTTAAGATAATAAAAGGCAAATACAAATGCGAAAACTGAAATAATTATCCCTATCATAAAAACGGTATAGGTAAGTCTTAGCAGTAAATATTTACGGTGTAAAACTTTTCCCAGGGAATGAAGATCCAGCATTAAGGATTCATAAACAAAATCTTTATCCTGGCTTATTTCCTTTATTCCCCATTTAAATTGTTCAAAAGGCATTTTATGGAAATTCCCGAAAAAGAGTAAATTTATTTCCCTGTTTTCTACCTGTTCCTTTGTAAACTCGCCGCTGCTAATATTTGGCCGGGTAGACATTATAGAAAGGATTATAGATGCTACGCTAAATAAAATTAATACAAGGGTTGGGATCAATAAATGCCCATTAGTGGTAGCATCCAGCTTAGGGATCATATTGGCCAGGGCCAGCGAAATAATGATCGCATTTACAGAAAGCAGGATATTTGCTTTGGTATCTGCAATATCGCTTAGTTTCATATGGTTTCTAAGCGTAATCCGGTATAGACTCTGCAGGCTTCGCTCTGGGTTATTAATTTTAAATTCGGCTTTTAACTTCGCTTTATCCTCTTCCTTCTTTAATTTTTGAACTGCTTTGTTTTTCTTTTCCAAAAGATCAGAAAGATTTTTATCTTTTAAAGGTTTCCAGGTTTTTGTGGCATAATCTGTATAATAACGATGCTTTTCCGTAAATAATTTAATGTTTTCGTCCAACCATTCCGCAGCGGTAAAATTATGGATGTTAAGTAGCTGAAGTTCCTGCCTTAAAAATTCGGTTGTTTCGTGGAAATAGTCTTTTGCAAGATGTGAACAATCGGCATCTTTTATTATTTTTTCTAACTCTGTAATTGGTATACTATCCAATTTAGTTGCTAAAATGCATTTGGATACCATCTCAATTACTTCCTCATCTACATTGTTTTCTTTAAGAAATTGAGTAGCAATCTTTTCACTTTCTTCTTCATGATCTTCGAATTTTACTGTGTATCCGACGTCATGAAGCCAGGCGGCCAGCAATATAGCCTGTTCTTCTTTAACATTTAATTGAGTATTCCCGATTAATTCTTTGCTACTTTTAACAACTCTTTGAGTGTGATTGTAGTTGTGATAGATATACGTATTAGGTAAATTTGCCTTAAATA
>JAWOHC010000039.1:0-12945 GCA_046496275.1 Gillisia sp. | reverse complement strand
GTTGCTTTACAGCAGCAACGAGGTTCGGGAACTACCCGATCCTCGGTCGGCTCCGTTACCACATTATCAAACTTGTTGCGGATGTTGTATTCCCGCGCCGGCGATTATCCAGCGGGACAACCTCTTTTATATGCCGATTCATTTTCAACCAACACAATAGAAGGAGCCTGCTCTCAATGCCATGGGCTTGGTAGCGTTTACCAGGTAACAGAAAAAAGCATGGTTCCTGATGACACCTTAACAATCCGGGAAAGAGCGATAGATGCCTGGCCTACAGCATGGCAAGGAAAAAATCTTCGGGACATTCTGGTCACCCTGGGTTACGATGTTGATGTTCCCTGGAAAGATCTTCCAAAAAAAGACCGCGACTGGATCTTATTCACAAACGAACGGCCACAGGTGCCGGTATACCGAAACTTAGACCGTGATGAGGTACAACTTGCCATTAAAGAAAAGAGAGAACCAAGTTACATGGGTACCTACACGGGTGCCAAAAAACATGTATTGCACACATTTGCAAATACGCAAAGTGCTCTGATGAAAAAACGCGTATCGAAATACATGCTGAGCAGCGAATGTCCTACCTGCAAGGGTAAACGTTTACGTCGCGAATCCCTTTCTGTCACTTTTGCTGGTTTTGATATCGCAGACATTTCTCGGCTGCCTCTGAAGAAATTACTTTCTATTTTCTCTCCATATGGCGATGGCTCGGCGCCGGGTTTGGCCAAATTAACCAAAAATCATCGGGAGAAAGCAATGGTGGCACAGCGGATTGCCGAAGATCTTGTTGCGAGAGTAACTGTTTTATTAGAATTAGGACTTGACTACTTATCCCTGGAGCGAAGCACACCTACCCTTTCTCCTGGTGAGCATCAACGTTTAAGACTGGCGACCCAGGTACGCAGTAATTTATTTGGGGTGGTGTATGTATTAGACGAGCCTTCTGCAGGATTGCATCCCGCTGACACCGAAGCGTTACTAAAAACTTTGGATAGATTGAAAGCCAGCGGTAATTCGCTTTTTATTGTCGAGCATGAGTTGGATGTGATTCGCCATGCGGACTGGTTAGTAGATGTAGGTCCGGATGCTGGCGAAGGTGGTGGAGAAATTTTATACAGTGGTCCACCGGCCGGTTTAAAAAACATTGCACAGTCTAAAACCAGAGAACATCTTTTTAATGATCTCCCATTTGAAAAGTCCAAACCCCGGAAGCCTTCGGGATGGCTTAAATTAAGTGGAGTTACCAGAAACAATTTAATAAACCTTGAGGTGTCATTTCCTTTAGGCGTATTGACGAGTGTTACCGGGATTTCAGGCTCGGGTAAAAGCAGTTTGGTGAGCCAGGTTTTGGTAGAATTAATGTTCACCCAATTAGGAAACGGCCTTTCTACCGAAGAGGAAGTGGAAGATGACTTACAACAGGATGTTGTAGCCACACTGGGAGGTAAAATTACCGAAGGTTCAGAAAACATAAAACGTATGGTTGTGGTCAATCAGAAACCAATTGGAAGAACACCGCGTTCCAACCTTGCGACGTACACGGGCTTGTTTGATGTGGTTCGAAAATTATTTGCCTCAACAAAATCAGCTAAAACGCGTCATTATAATGCCGGTCGCTTTTCATTTAATGTCGGAAAGGGCCGTTGTCCCAATTGCGAGGGCGAAGGCTTCGTAATGGTTGAACTGTTGTTTCTTCCAAGTGTCTATGCTCCCTGCCCTGTTTGTAACGGTACTCGTTATAATGCTGAAACCTTGGAAATTACCTATCATGAAAAAAATATCGCCCAGGTTCTTGGCATGACCGTAAATGAAGCTGCAGCATTTTTTGAGAAAGAAGACCGGGTAAGTCGTACCCTTAAAGTATTGCAGGAAGTAGGTTTGGGCTATTTACGTTTAGGCCAACCGGCAACGGAGCTCTCCGGTGGAGAAGCGCAGCGCATAAAGCTTGCAAAAGAACTCCAGCGCTTGAGCCGGGGCAATACGCTTTATATTTTAGATGAGCCAACTACGGGCTTGCATCCAACCGATATAGAAAAATTACAAGGTCAACTGGCGAGATTAGTTGATGCAGGAAACACCGTAATTGTGGTAGAGCATGATATGCAGGTAGTGGCTGGAAGTGATTGGATTATTGACATAGGTCCCGGAGCCGGAGAAGAAGGTGGTAAAGTGGTGGCAACAGGAACGCCAGAAAAAGTCGCAAAAAATAAAGAAAGTAAAACAGCAATTTATTTAACGAGAACATTAAATGGTAAACCTTAATTTATAAGAATGTTTTACGAAATCAGGATTTGTTCCTATCCAATTAGCATAGAACAAAAACAAAAATTATATACTCGATCGCACATTGAGGTTAATTCTTTATTTTTATTAGCAATATCATTTTTACTATGTGCTACGATATCAGTACTAATTTGGAAGCCCAATTAAGTCGCGCCAGTCGGAAATTGGATTTACGTGCCATTAAAGAAATTAAGGAGAACCTGGCTCCTTTAACGGACTTACCAATTTACCATACTACAGGTTTCAGCCATCCAAAGCTACTTATTTATACAGATCATTCTCCCTGGCATCCCGAGGTTTCAACCTGGGGTTTGGTTCCTCATTGGGTAAAGGACAAAAAGCAGCTAAAGGATTTATGGAATAAAACATTAAATGCCAGGGGAGAGACCATTTTTGAAAAACCTTCCTTTCGGGAATCGGCCAATCATAACCGCTGTCTTATTTATATCAATGGATTTTATGAACACCATCATCTTGATGGAAAAACCTTTCCGTTCTACATTCATCAAAAAAATGACAAACCTTTGGCCTTGGCCGTACTTTGGCGCGAATGAATCTGAAGTAATTAAGAAATTAAATGATTATATATCAATTAATTATCTTAAATTAATATTGATTAATAAATCAATAGAGTAGAAACTATAAATTAAAACAGGCGGTTCTTGAAAAGCCATATGAGTAGAGATCCTTTAATTTATTAAATTCAAATAATATGAAGAACTTCAAGTATTTATTTGTTTTGTTTTTTGCTGTTATGCTATCTGTCTCTTGTAATAGTGATGATGATAGCAGTCGCGATCTTAATGATAGTGCTTTAGTAGGCACCTGGGGAATAACGGAAATTGATGAAGCCCTTGATATCGAAATCGAGGTGTTAATTACCTTTAATGCTAATAATTCCGGGAGGATAGTTTCTTCCGTTACCTTTGAAGGAGAGACGGAAACTGAAACCGAAAATTTTACCTGGAGCACCAGTGGAAATAAATTGACAATTACCAGTAGTGGTGAGACTGAAGTTGTAACTTATTCTATTAATGGGAATGAACTAACCATCACCGATCTGGATGGTGAGGTTGTCGTTTTTACAAAGCAGTAAGCCTGATGAATTAGTTTCTAAGACTCAGGATTTAATTATCACCTAAAAGGTTATAAAACCCATTACTTAATTTTAATGGGTTTTTATATGCTTCAAAATGAATTGAGTGACCTCGCCAAAATCGGACTGGATCCGGAGATGCTTATTTTTATTTGCTTCTCATTTTTAAGTCAAAATGGTTAAAAAAATACTTATAAATAAAAACCTAACTAAGCAGACATGTTCGCAACCTTACTCCGTGCCACTTGCATTTAACCAACCTTAATTTTGTATTCAAAAAAACAGTTTCATAAAAAATGTTAATCACATTTAATACATGGTTTATCTCTGTAACCATTACTAGCAGCCCATTCCAAGCATGCATCTTTAGTTGAGAAACATGGTAGATTTAAATCTAGACTTTCAACTCTCCAAGGAGTAGAAGAGGAACATCCTTCGCCACAAAATTTTACATCAATATCTTCAACAAAATCATCACCACTACACATGCTTAAAAAAATGGTTGAAATAAAAAGTAAAATTAGATTAAGCCTACTTTTTTTCATAATCCTATAATTTTAGACGATATTAAGTTAATCCTTTACTAACAAAAACACAATGATATTTGTCAATCCAATGAACATAAGCCTAAGGAAGAAATTTAAACAATGGATCGTGATTTGGAAGCGGCAGGAAATACTACAATTTGAGTATTGAGTTGTGAGTGTGGCAGGGTACGAATTGCAAATCTTCGAAAACCCCTATAAACACTAAGTTCTGTAGAGTGCCGGATTGAAAATACGCATTAATTTGGATGATATTTATCATTAATAAATGATAAATATGGTCATAACTTAATGTCGCTTATTTTTTAACCCTGTGCATCATGAAACATATTTACATTAGTTCGTTGATCTTAGGGATGATGTGCTTTACTACAAATACTGCTCAATCCCAAAACATTTTATTTGATGGTGATTTTAGTGTAACCACCGAAATAATTTCATTTGAAACCTATCCACCACCTACAAACGTTTGGGCATTCTGGGTTAATTCGGAAAACGGTTCTGAGGCAAACCCTACCGTTGTTGACGGTATTTGCAACTTTCAAATAATAAATCCCGGATTTGAAATGTGGAATGTTCAATTGGGACAGTGGGGTTTTCCCTTGAATTTGGGAAATTCCTATCAAATATCCTTCGATGTAAAGGCAGATGCATACCGTACCTTTGGAGTTTTTCTGGGTGAGGAGGGAGGCAATTATACTAATCTTGTTCGTTACGAGAATTATTTCTACCTGGCTACCCCCGAATGGCAAACTATTACTATTAATTTTGTAGCCACTTCTGTTTTTGGGCTTCACAAAATGAGTTTTGAAGTGGGCGCTGATGGCACCACTACTTATTTTGACAATATTATCTTACAGGATCTGGGCCCTGCTCCCCCGGATAAAGTTGTAATTGCTGGTACATTTCAAAGCGCTTTGAATTGCGCGTCTGATTGGGAGCCAAATTGTGATTATACTGAGCTTACGTTCAATTCCTCTACTGGATTATATACAGGTACTTTTTTAATACCTGAAGGAAACAACCGTTACAAGGTAACCGTGGGTGGTAGCTGGAGTATAAACTATGGTGAAAATGGAATAATGGATGGGGCCGATATTTTCTTGTGTGTACCTTCCGGGTCAGAAGAAATCACATTTACCTATGATCCTTCAACACATTTGGTTACAACGTCACCTCTTACCAGTGGGTTTTCACCAGATTGTTTGCCGCTGGTTGTTCTTGCGGGGTCCTTTCAGGATGAAATAGGTTGTTTTGGTGACTGGGTTCCCGATTGCACAAACACAGCACTCATATATAATTCAGGTTCCGGATTATTTGAAGGAGATTTTAATATCCCCACCGGTTGTTATGAATATAGGGTAGTTTTGGAAAACAGTTGGCAAAATAGTTTTGGACAGGAAGGAATTCATAATGGGCTAAATTATATTATATATATCCCAGAGAATCCTGATATTATTCACTTTACCTATGATCCTGTTACGCATGTTGTCAATTCAACCCCTTACAGCGGGGTTCCGCAGGAAGTGACAAATGTATCCCTAATTGGTTCTTTACAGGATGAATTAGGATGTGCTTATGATGGGGAATACGATTGTGACAAACCAGCACTAATATTAAATTCCGAGACGGGTGCCTGGGAAGGAAGTTTTACCCTTCCGGCCGGATGTTATACTTACCGGGTGAAAGAAACATTTGGCTGTAATATAACTTTTTATGGAGAGTCCGGAATTGAATGGGGGAATGACATTCAATTATATATTCCTGAAGATGGTGAAATTAACTTCAGTTACAACCCGCAAACCCATATCCTGAGTTCTACACCTTATAGCGGCACTCCCCAGGAAGTGACAAAGGTATCACTTATAGGATCTTTACAGGATGAATTGGGTTGTGCTTATGATGGGGAATATGAATGCGACAAACCAGAATTAAGTTTAAATTCCCAGACAGGTATATGGGAAGGAAGTTTTACCCTTCCCGCAGGATGTTATACTTACCGGGTAAAAGAAACCTTTGGCTGTAATGTAACCTTTTATGGGGAAAACGGAAATGAGGGTTGGCCGGAGATTCAATTATATGTGCCCGCAGATGGTGAAATCACCTTCAGTTATGACCCGCAAACTCATATTCTTAGTTCTACCCCTTATAGCGGTGTTTCGCCGGAACCAATTAAAGTATCCCTAATAGGAAGTTTACAGAATGAATTGGGATGTGCTTATGATGGGGAATATTATTGTGACCAACCAGCCTTAAATTTAAATTCCGAGACGGGTGCATGGGAAGGAAGTTTTACCCTTCCTGCCGGATGTTATAGTTACAGGATTAAAGAAACATCGGTCTGTAATGGGTTAACTTTTTATGGAGAAAATGGGAATGAATGGCCTGAAATTCAATTATATGTTCCATCAGATGGTGAAATTACCTTCAGTTACAATCCGCAAACCCATATCATTAGTTCCACACCCTATAGCGGTGTCCCTGAGGAAGTGACAAAAGTATCACTAATAGGAAGTTTACAGGACGAATTAGGCTGTGCTTATGATTTGGATTATGAATGTGGCCAACCGGCATTACTATTTGATCCTGACTCGGGTGCCTGGACAGGAAGTTTTACCCTTCCTGCCGGATGTTATACTTACCGGGTGAAAGAAACATTTGGTTGTATTGAAACCTTTTATGGAGAAAACGGCATTGAATGGAGTGATGAAATCCTGTTATATGTTCCCGCAGAGGGTGAAATCACATTCAGTTACGACCCCCAAACCCATCTAATGAGTTCAACACCATATAGCGGTGCCGAGCAGGAAGTAATAGCAGTTTCACTTTTTGGTTCTTTACAGGACGAATTAGGCTGTGCTTCTGAATATGATGAGGAATGTGACAATTCAGATTTAGTATTTAATTCCGATTCCGGTGCATGGGAAGGAACTTTTACGCTTCCTGAGGGATGTTATTTTTACAGGGTAAAAGAAACATTTGTATGTAATAATGTTACCTTTTACGGCGAAAACGGAATTGAATGGGGGAATCTGATTGAACTATATGTTCCGGCCGAAAGTGAAATCACATTCAGTTATGACCCGCGAAACCATATCCTGAGTTCAACACCTTACAATGGTGCTGCTGAGGGAGTGGCAAAAGTATCCCTTATAGGGACTTTGCAGGATGAATTAGGTTGTTCTTATGATTACGATTATGAATGTGAAAACCCCGCTTTAACTAAGAATGAATTAACAGGAAAATGGGAGGGAAGTTTTACACTTCCCGCCGGATGTTATAATTATAGTGTTCAAAAGACTGATGTTTGTGGCAATATTTCCTATTATAGCGACAATGGCATTTCTGGCATGCACGGAATTCAATTAATAGTCCCATCTCCTGCACTTATTACTTTCAGCTATGACCCTGAAACACATATTATAAATTCCACGCCTTATAATGGTACCGAACTGGGAATTTCTAGTATTTCTCTTTATGGAACATTCCAAACTGAACTTGGGTGTGATAACGATTATGACTATGCTTGTGACATTCCTGCATTGAATAAAAACGAGATATCCGGTTTATGGGAGGGAAGTTTTATAATACCAGCGGGATGTTATTCTTACAAGGTAAAAGAAACAGTAGGTTGTAATGATATAAACTATTACGGAAAAGATGGACAAATCTCAGGGGACTATATTGAACTATATATTCCGGCAGATGGTGAAATTACATTCAGTTATGATGCGGAGACCCATATCATAACTTCAACCCCGTTTAGCGGAGTGCCTCAGGAAGTGACAAAGGTTTCACTTTATGGTACGCTACAGGATGAATCAGGCTGTGTTTCAGATTATGATTATGAATGTGATAACCCGGCGTTGGAATTTAACTCTGATTCGGGCGCGTGGGAAGGAAGTTTTATGCTGCCTGCCGGGTGTTATTCATACCGGGTAAAAGAAACATCTGCATGTAATATTAACTTCTACGGTGAAAACGGAATTGAATGGGGTAATGAGATCCAATTATATATTCCGGAAGATGGGGAAATTAATTTCAGTTATAACCCCGAAACTCATATGATAATATCAACACCCTATAGTGGTGTTCCTCAAGAAGTGAATAAAATATCTCTTGTGGGGACATTTCAAAATGAATTAGGCTGTGATTTTGATTACGACTATGATTGTGACAACCCGGCACTGGAATTTAATCCAGCTTCAGGTTACTGGGAGGGAAGCTTTTTGCTTCCTGCCGGATGTTACCTTTACCGGGTAAAAGAAACATCTGTTTGTAACACAAATTACTACGGTGAAAACGGAATTGAATGGGGTAGTGATATTCAATTATATATTCCCATAGATAGTGAAATCAATTTCATTTACAATCCGCAAACCCATATAATGAGTTCTACCCCATTTAGCGGTGCGCCACAGGAAGTGACAAAAGTATCTTTAACCGGGTCTTTACAAAATGAATTAGGCTGTGCTGATGATTATGATTTTGATTGCGACAGTCCAAGCCTGGCATTCAATTCGGGGTCTGGTGCATGGGAAGGAAGCTTTACACTTCCTGCGGGATGTTATACTTACTGGGTGAAAGAAACATTTGGCTGTGATAGTATTTCCCTCTATGGAGAAAACGGAATTCAGGGAGGGACTGAGGTTCAATTATTAATTCCCCTTGACAGTGAAATTACATTCAGTTACAATCCGCAAACCCATATATTGACTTCAACGCCTTATAGCGGCGCTCCTCAGGAAGTGAACAAAGTATCTCTAACAGGTACTTTACAAGATGAATTGGGCTGTGCCAATGATTTCGATTACGGTTGTGAAAACCCGGCGTTGGAATTAAATGCAGAGCTGGGTACCTGGGAAGGTAGCTTTACACTTCCTGCAGGATGTTATTCTTTTTGGGTGAAAGAAACCATTGGCTGTAGTATTGTAAGCTTTTATGGAGAAAACGGAATTGAATGGGGTAGTGTGATACAATTATATGTTCCGGCCGATGGGGAAATTACATTTATTTATGACCCGCAAACCCATATCCTGAGTTCTACGCCATATAACGGTGCTCCACAAGAAGTCACCAAAGTGTCCCTTACAGGAAGTTTACAGGATGAATTGGGTTGTGCTTATGATGGGGAATACGAATGCGATAAGCCTGCCTTGGTTTTAAATGCAGTGTCGGGTATGTGGGAAGGTAGTTTTACGCTTCCGGCAGGATGTTATTTTTATTGGGTGAAAGAAACCGTAGGATGTATTGAGACAACTTTTTACGGTGAGAACGGAGAGATATATGGAAACTATATTCCATTATTTGTTCCGTCTGAGGGAGAATATACATTTATTTACGACCCGCAAACCCATATTATGATTTCAACACCTTATACAGATATATCTACTGCAAATCAATGTCCGGAGAATATTTCAGTAAATAACACCCCGGGTATTTGCGGTGCAATTGTTGACTATCCTGAATTTATTGAGACAGCTTATTGTGGAGGCGAAATTATTTCGATCATACAAACCGAGGGCTTGTCAAGCGGTTCCCAGTTCCCGGTTGGGACTACAACAAATACGTTTGTGCTCACTAAAATAACAGGAGAGGAAATAACCTGCAGTTTTGATGTTGTGGTTATTGACACTGAAGTACCGGTTATTTCAGATTTAAACCAAACCTATGAGCCCCTTTGGCCTCCAAATCATAAAATGGTTCCGGTATTCATAGAGTATTTTACTTCAGATAACTGTAACATAGCATCTACGGAACTTATTATTTCCAGCAATGAGCCTGAAACAGGTCAGGGAAACGGAGATTTAGCTCCCGATTGGGAAGTACTGGATGAACACAATGTATTATTGAGGGCAGAACGTTCTGCCAAAGGAAATGGACGGGAATATTATATTACCATAAAAGTTACCGATAGTTCAGGCAACTTTACAGAACGATTTGTTACTGTTAAAGTACCACGGGATAATGGTAAAAAAAGTGAAGACTTTAGTGAATCTGAACCTGGTAATAATAAATACATTCTCTATCCCAATGCGGCCGATGATATAATTAACATAAAAGGGCCAAAACCCATAACTAACTCGGCTTATGTTATTTATGATATGTTGGGTGTTATGAGAAAGCAAGGAAAAATAAACAATGACCCAATTGAGGTAATATCACTTCCAAGTGGGGTTTATATTTTAAAATTTGAGGTGGATAGAGAGTACATCTTTAAAAAATTTATAAAAAATTAATTTCAAAAAAGGCCTATCCTTTGACTGGCCTTTTTTGATTTTTGAATTTATAAATAAGTAAAAAAGAACAACAACACAAGTCTACATTTAGCTATTATTCATTGCTCCGGATTTGCACGCAACGAAATCACCGGAATTAGATGACAAATGGCTTAACCCAATTGAAGACGAATTGGATGTTAAATCCATTCAGGAATTGATAAAAGAATATCCGGATGAAGAATTGTATGCTTACCCGGTAAGACGATTAAGGGGAAAAGATTATATTGGGAATGTGGAGGAAGTTTCCAAACCTTTTGAATATGAAGAATTAAAAGCTTTATAACAGAATCTTTTACTATCAAAAGGATCCAGATGATAATCTGAATCAGGAACTTTTTTTTATTACTTCCTTACCAAACTCCAGGACGTCGTATGTAACGCACTTTTTATTGTCAAGCTCAAAATCCCTCATCAATCTTCTGCAGGACATATCATCAAGGCCAAGGAACACGATATGATCCCTTATGTGTTGAGTAAGGCAATCAACAGCCTTTATCCGGGGCAACATATACGAACATTTACGGCTAAAAATATTTCCCTGGTAATCAATAACCCAGCTATGGATCAAGAGACAAACCAGCTCTCCCGTTCTTTTTCCTGCAAATTCATAATCGAATGTTAGCCCCAAATGCAGGTCTTCCGGTTGAGCATTTTCCGGGAAATCTATAAATCCATATAAAGGTCTAAAACTCATATTAGGAATATTTCCAACAAATATAAAAATTTCACTTGGAATAATTCCTATTGTAAAAAAAAAAGAATTTTAAGAAAATCAACCACCGAAAATCAACCGTGCATCCCTATAGATCTGCTCAAAATTCTCGTGTAAATCTTCACTTGTGGACCTGGATCCTTCAGGCAATCCCCGTTCTATTTTTGGTCTTTAGAACTGTACTTTTTTATCCTTTCCATCGGCATAGGTGATAAACTCACCTTCTTTTAACCTGAAAAATACATCTGCCCGAATTTTTGAAACTTCCTTTTCCCCGGTGGTTATCCTGGTGTCAAAATCCAGGTTTTGACCCCGGTTTACGCTGGTGGTTTCCATCTTTACGATCTCAAAAAAGGGTTCGTAGTATTTTGCGGTATCGGGATCATTTGTTTTTCCAAAAAACTGATAGGACAGGTTGCTTAAAATGGCCCTACTTGCCTTATCGCCGTACATCATGTCATTCTGGATCTTGTCCTACATCAAATAGATGGTAGCAATATCATAACTTCTCAGCGTGGCCGGGATGCGGTGCATATTCAGCAACCGGATTGTTGGCGCTTCTTCCATTAACAGGAAGGAGGGTTTTGCGTTTCGCAGGCTCATTTGTTTGGTGATGGTATGAATAAGGGTCGCGATAATAGGGGAGTAGGCCGTTTCATATTTGGGATTGTTAACCACGGAAATTATTGCCGGGTTCTTGTGGGAATTAATGTCAAGGGGCACTTCATCGGCAGATAAAGCCATAAAAATATTCTGGGTGCTTATCTTTTTCAGGACGTTTGCCAGCGTGCTTTTTATTAGTTTAACGTCAGACGAATTTTTAGTAATTTGGCCGATGAAATTTACAAAACTTAACTATGAGAGTTAAAAATAGAATAATTACAATAGGCTTTATCGTTTCAGGTTTGATGAATCTTACAGTCTTAATCTTTTCAAGATTATTTACCAATCCCATTATTCCAGAATTCGATCCAGTTGTGATGTCTAATTTTGGCTTATTAATGATTGCTGTTTGGGGATTAGCTTATATGTCTATTGCCCAAAATTATTATAAAGTAAAATGGCTTGTCGGTGTTTTTGTCCTTGAAAAATTTATTTATGGCTACGTATGGATAAGGTGGATACTAAATAATAATATTTCGGAGGTTTATAAAAAAGATACAATGGCAGGAATATTTTATTCAATCTATGGATTAAATGATTGGATATTTTTTGTATTCTTCCTTATAGTCTTCATTAAAATTTTTAAATTGAAAAATAACTCAGAAATACTGCCATCTTAAATGGGGAAATCCTTATTTATTTCCCAATACAGGAATTGAGAAATTAGCAATAACAGTGCTTTACAAGTGAAAAAATAAAAAAGGTACAGAAAGGTACACGGAAATTAGCACTGTTTTTTTTAAAAAAAATGAAAAGAAATTCTTGCCCCTAATTTGACCAAAAATAATAAAGTAAAATTTCAGATCCTGGTTTATGCTTGTTTGGTCATACCAATTCAAGTTTTTAAGACCCTAGCATTCCGAAAGTGGTAATTTTAAGGTGAACGTTGTTCCCATCCCTTCCCCTTCACTTGTTGCTGTAATGCTTCCCTTATGTGCATCTACAAGATCTTTTACAATAGACAAACCTATGCCTGTAGAAATTTCATCACCAGTAGGTTGAGCACTTAAAGAAATGAATTTTCTGAAAAGATTTTTCTTATCATCCTTTGTTAACCCCGGGCCTTCGTCTTTTACCTCAACTACCCCAAAACTATTTTCAGATCTTATAGAAACATAAATATTCTTTTCGAAGGGAGAATATTTAATCGCGTTATTAATGAGGTTATCTAAAATCTCTGTGAGTCGTTGATGATCTGCAAACAGATTACAGTTATTTTCGACATTGAATATTAAATTTTGCTTTTTATTTCTAGCATGAACCATATTCGAATCTACAACACCTTTCACCACTTTAGTAAGATCTAAAGGTTTTAATCTTAATTGGATTTTACCATCGTCTTCCACTGCAGAATCCAATAATTTA
>JAWOHC010000032.1:0-17449 GCA_046496275.1 Gillisia sp. | reverse complement strand
TACCGAGGTTTTTTCAGGTGGTTGTTCCTTAAATTCTTTCAATTTTTCATCCTTTTGCTTTTCAAAATGAGGCTCCAGGGTTTCTACAGCTTTGGCATGGAGGTCCAAAATGTGTTGGTAGTCATTTGGATTGCCAGGAACACATTGATCATACAAATGATTATAGGTATTGGCTTCTTTATAAATTGGGAATAAATAATCTTCACAGGCAACAATTAATGGTACTGTCTCATCATGAATAATTTTATCTATACCCTGGTCTACCGCCCTAAAAAATCTTAAAAATTCATCTTTTCGTTCCTGGGTGGCCGGGGCATACCCATGTTGCGTAGCGGATGAACCTTTGTGACTTAAGTGTTTCTCTTTAAAGTCAAATCCCACGCGGTCCTCTAAGGTTTCCGGAGTAAGGTCTTCAACATCGATCTTTTCAATACTATAATTGGAAGCTTCATAAAAAGCTACGTGTTGGGGTTGTATTTCCAGAATGTAAAATCTTCCTTTTCCAGAAAACATAGGTACTAATGGCTTTAAATAAAATTCTTTTCCAATATAATGATGTTCTTCAAAATTTAGGGGAAGCAAGAAATATTCGAAAACAGTTTCCGAGACAAAAATCGCCAAACCATCAGATTGATGTCTCCAGAAATCATTGTCTTCAATTAATTTTAAAACCGGCCTGGCAAGCGTGTCAATTTTATCTTTAGAATGTCCTTCTTCTTCAAGTTTAGTTTTTATTGCTTTCCATTGCGACTTAAGGTGTCGTTGATTTTTTCCTTCCAAAACATCTTTTCCTCCACGTTGGGTTGGAATAAATATAGAAATACAAACATCACTGTTAAAAAGTGCTAAACTGGTGAAATCCTCTTTGCTTATTAATGACATATTTGTAATTTTTTACGGTTAAAACACATATTGGTAATCAGGTGATTACGATTTTGTTTTAACTTATTGATATAATTGAAAAGATAAGTGGAAATGTAATAAAATCAAAGCCTCACACCTGCAGATACTCCTAAATATTTCCTAATTAATGTTACTAAAAACCATATAAACACTGTAAGAAAAAGCTGCGAAAAAGGCTATTTTAAGGTGTGTTAACTATACGGATAGTCTTAAGCGTAGGTAACCCGGAAGCTGTTCAATCTCCTGATCTTTATACACATACGGTTATTCGAAGGATACCAGGCTGGTTTTTTTGGTGGGAGTAATTATTCTAATGTAGGCATGGTCCTCCTTAATATGGCAGCTAATGCACTCCATTCGAAATCTTTCAAAATTTTGACTAAATAAAACAGTATCTTTTTGTTGAATGGCAAGATGCATCGTAGGAAGGGCCGAATCCAGAAAAGCAATGGTAGTTTCCCTGCGTTCCGGCCTTCTTATGGTGCCTTTTTCCATGGCTTCCTGTATTTCTTCAAGCTGATGGGTCGCATAATCCCAATTTTGATCTTTTCCAGCCCAGTATAATTCTTCATACCTATAGACCACTTCTTTCATCATTACCCCAAAACCACCGAATTGTTCCTCCACCATTTTCCATTTTTCTACCTCACTACCTTTTATCCAATCGCCATTTTGGGTTTGCTTGTTTTGTTCACAGGAAATAAGGGAAAAGGCCAATGCGGTTAAAAGTAATAGTTTCTTCATTTTTTCAATTTTTTGCTTTTTAATTTTATACAACCAACTATGGAAAAAGCAAAATACATATTTTATAAGGAATGTCCGGTAAGGAATCAAGATCTTTCCGCCTTTGGCGTAACTTTAAGAATCAATACTTAAGCAAAAAAAAGAATTAGAAAACACAAAATAAAGAGACAAAAACCAAGTTGATAAAAAAGAGAAAATGGATAGGACAAAATTATTCGAGCACCTACCATACGGCCAAGGCAGGTTCCTAGCTTACTAAAACAAGGAAGATTAATTTCTGCGAAGACCTGCGAGATCATCTGCGGCATAATTCAGGTGGGCTTGCCCCGGGGTTTTTATTTTTTGCTGCAATCTTTAGCAGAATAGATTTTCCGGTTTTCAGTATATTTAAGAAGGATTAAGCCAGTCTTGTTAAGTTTAGGTTATAGCCAAAGGAACTATACTCAGCATAAGTTAAGTCCATCATCGATGTCCAGGGAGCTAAAATATAAAAGAGTATTAATTCCAGTGAATTAATACTCTTTTAATTCTATGATTATAAAATGGCTGGCTTTAAAATGTATTTAAATTAAAAATTCACCTGAGCCTGAATTCTCAAAAGACTTCCTTCCTGTAAATTATCCCTCATAATAAAATCCTCCTGTCTTCGGGAAGAAATGGTATACATAAGTACGAGTTCAAAGGCACGTACCGGTTGCCATTCTACCCCAATCTCGAGTTCACTCACCTCAAAACTTCGTGCATCGCGTTCAAACTTTTTACCTCCATCATAATAATGATATCGAGTAAATGGAAAAAAGAGTTGATTACCTATGATTGTTTTATACGTTAAGGTCGCATATCCTCCATGAAGTGAAGTTTCTTCAATGGTGTTAGTTTCCTTATTAAATTCGGGTCCTCGACCCATATTATACTCTGCCTGGATGCCAAAGGGCTGGGGGAAGAGTACAAAAGATGCGGCAACCCGCTGGTCAATATAATTTAAATCCTCCCTAACTATTGTACCTTGAGAAATATTACCCAATGGCATTTGATATTTACCTGTATATCCCTGGAGCCCCGGTTCAATAATTTGCTTGCCCACCTGGAAAGGATAGGAAACCCTGGCCACAACGTGGAGGTCATTATTTAGCTCTGGTGCGTTACCGGTCTGGCCATTAAATATACCAACCCCAAAAACTCCATAATCTCCGGAACCTTTAAGCCCCTGCTTTACCAGGGAACTAAATCTTTTCCTTATATTTTCAGGAGTATAATAGAAAAACACCCCCAACTCCCGTTCATTTTTAATAGAACTGTTTAATGCATCGTTACGATCCAGTGGAATTCTATTCTGGCTGGATTGCAGGTTTTCAAACCCAAAAGGCACCTTGCTTTGTCCTATTCTGAAACGGTATTTTTTTTCTTTATCAAGACTTACATCAAAATAGGCATCACGTAACTGCCCGTAATGTACTCCTCCGCCGGCTGAGCTGGCAAAATCGGGCTGCAAATAAAAATATACATAATCTCCCAAATTGGCAGAGAATTTTAGACGTACCCGTCTTAAAGAAAAGCCATTTCCTTCTCCCCAGTTGCCGTCACATTGGTCACAGCCAAGTTGAGGGTTGGTTTCCAAAAGCCGGTTATACCTGGCCTGGATGTACCCGCCAACTGAAATAGTCTCAAACCATTTTTTTTCACTAGGTGGAAAAGGAAGGGTGTCCATTTGGCTGTACATCTGGGTTGAGAAGAACACCAATGAAAATAACAGAATTAACTTTTTAAATACCATTTAATAACTTATAAATATTAATACTCTGTGAATTTTGGCGCAAATTAATGTAGAATAAATATAGGAAACATTGGATTAATATAAGGTTATCGATTTCTTAACGTTAAGGAAACATTGTTCAGGTGTGTTTTCTTCTCAACTTCTTCAAAAATAAGCAAATACCTGGAAGGTTTGAGAGGTGGAATATGTTGAAAAATAACATTTATGATTTCCAGCACACCCCTGTTGCGAGAAGGCTTCTTGCACTGCAGTAGGCTTCCTGTCCTCACATTTCCTACAATAGTGATAGAAGGAAGGAGCATTTTGAAATCTCCTTACTCCTTGTAATAGTTTGGTTAGACCTTGCTTCGAGTTTAAGATCTTGATTCAATTCGTTTCAACGCCAGGAAATCCAAGGTTCAACAAAGCTTAACGATGAATCGCGAATTTAAAATTCCCTAAATTTAAAAGAATTTTGCTGAGCCCTTTAAGTTTTCGACCGAGTATAAATCCAAATGAAAATAATTAAATTTCTTTTTCAAATTTTCCTGGTTGGTGTTTCCTTTGCCTGTCCAAAATATAAGATCAATGATGGTTTCAGGGAATTTTGCACATCCCGACACCAGGTAATGCTTGCAAAAGTTGAAGGAATTAAAACTGCTGGGATTTTTGGCGATGCTTTGGCCGTAAATGCAGCGAAGGCATTCGGATTTATATCTTCCCGGGAAATGCCGGTAATTAGAGTAAATTCAAAGTGCTCATTTCTAAACTAACTGATTATTTTGATTTGGAAAAAGTTGAGAAGCTTAATTTAATTCAAAGAAAAATTGGAATTTAACCAGTAATAACCTGAACCATGAATATAACTTTTAACGAAAGAGAAAAGTCGATTGAAATAAAAGACGGATTGAAATTTCAATACTTTCTATTGAAAATCATGTTGCTTTTCACAATCATTAACTCCATACTTTTTCCTGTTTTTGTCCTGGAAAAAACACACTTGGAATGGATGGGTTTTATTTGGATTATTGTGGGATTAGCCTCATTGTCGATACTGATTTACATAGTTCTGAAAAAATCAGCTTCTGAAAAACTAAAAGTATCCGAAATCACATCCCTGATCGAAAAGCTTGTTTTTGGACGAAAAAGATTCAGTTTCCAACTGAAAAATGGAAAATTGAGAGAACTTCCGGAATTGAAAAAAGAATCTAATATCACCGAAATTAAGGAGTTGCTGAAAAATATCGGAATTAAAACAAGCTAAAAAAACCTGCACTTTCTAATACCTATCAAGCCTTCACATAAGGACTCCACTTTAAGGAAGCATTGTAATTATTTGGTTTCAAAATAATTTGTTTAACTTATTTACTTATAAGTTAAACATTTTGTATCTTTCACAAAAAATAGAAATACTATGTTCGGATTATTCAAAAAGAAAACAGAAAAAGAAAAGTTACAGGAGACCTATCAAAAGCTACAGAAAGAATCCTTCGATCTTTCTACAACCAATCGAAAAATGAGCGATCAAAAGGCTTTTGAAGCCGATGAAGTTATGAAGCAGCTTGAAAAGTTGAACGGAACCAAATAGCCCATAATGACCGAAGAAAAAAAACCTGATAACGTGGTTTTCAATACTGAAAATAACCGTTATGATGCAGCATTAAAGCCGTATGCAACCTCCGTGGGATCTCCCGTAATTACCACTACAGATACAACTACCTGGAAAAACAGGAGCATCAATAAGGTTAATCATAAAATAAACGCTAAATATTTGGAGCTGAAGGCCGAATATGAAAAGATGATGGAGGAATTTCAATACAACACACTCATTTTCAATTCAGAATTTAGTTTTGAGCCTGTGATTGGCGATGTCTATCATCTTTATCAAAGGGAAAAAGGCACCGATTTTCTTTCCCTTATCGCGCCAAACCAATGCAATTTTAAACATATTGGTAGCTTCTACCTGAATGCAGATCAAACCTGGGAAAAAGTAAATGAAGAACGATTGAAAGAGATTTAACGGCGAGATAATTGGACCCAAAAACACTTAGATCCTGCATGACTGTGCTGCGCTTGAAGCCGAAATGTCAACTTTTGCTATTTTGATTATTCTTCAAATTCGATACTCCAAATCCCTCTTAAATCGCCTTCGCTATATCCAATAGCTTTGTCATTGGGATAAAGGGATTTGATAATGGAATCCGTTTTCAGGGATACAAATTCTTCTACTGTTCCGTGGCAGGCCAAACAGTTTACTTTTAACATTATAGGGGCATAATAATGTTTGTTGTTATTGTTGTCTACTTCTACAATTGGCGTGATCTCCCGCTCCTCTGAAATCAATTTATGATATAAATTTATAATTTCAAGTTCCCTTGCGGAAGGTTTATTATCCTGATTTCTTAATTTATCTGAAGTGCGTTTTATGGTTACATCGAACTCTTCGGATAGTTGCTGAGTAAGGGGGATAGCTGCAACATTACAGAAAGGTATTGCCTGGGCCGGGCCACCCAATTTCATTTGCTCCGTTAATTTTTCGCTTAATGCTTGAAAAGTGGCTTGTGAAATTTCATTTCCTTTATTGACATATTCCTGGGTTTCCTTTTCCGTGAGTGATTTGTCACAGGAAAGCATCCCCATAAAAATCAGGACAATCAATAAATTTTTCATGTGATTTCAGTTTTATTTTACGTACTCAATTTACATTTAAAATTTTACAGAGGTTGCTGCAGCACCTATTTTCTTTTGCGTTCTCTGCGGTTACTTCTTTTTATTGCCCGGATCGCCGGGGAGGTTATTCCTGTGAACCAGCTTTTTTCGCCTCCATTGGTAAACAGGATCCTGATACACACCTCCATTAATTTTCCTCAAAAAAGAAAATGGCTTCTATAGGCAACTTAAAGACTTTTGAAATTCTGAAAGCAGTTGGCAAACCGGGATCAAATTTTTCTTTTTCAATGGCATTGATCGTTTGTCGGGACACCCCAATAATATCAGCCAGGTCTTCCTGGGTATAGCTATTTTCAGCTCGTAACACTTTTAACTTATTTTTCATGAATATCTTCTTGTATTTACAGCAACACAAAATAAATAGGTTATGCCAATGAATAGCACAAGGTTGCTTATTGCTGCATCATAACTTAGGAGATTGGTGGCGTCTATCAAAGAATAAGACAAGCCTACCACAACCGCCAATCCTAATGTTAAAGCCAGGGACTCTAAATGTATTTTGCGTTCCAGCTCGTCCAAATTATTAAAAAAGTTCCTGTTTGCTATGATCATTAAAATTCCATTGGCAAAATTTACAGAAACAGCCAAAACCGTTAAAACAGTGTGATCATCCCAAATGTACTTAGGCCCAAAGGAAGCTATTGCCAGGGTGGCCACCCAACTCCACGTCCAGGCGGCAAGTTGGTAAAGATTTTTTTTTCGTTCTTTTTTCATTTTGATGTAATTAATAGTTGACTTTATGTAATGTTTACTTTACAAAAATAACAAAATAAATGAAATGTCAAGTCTTGTTTACAAAAATATTTGAAAATAAGAAAGAGGTGCCCCGAAATTGATTAGATGATAGAGTATTTAAAAAGATTACTTTATGTTGAAAAGTGGCTTTTCCAGGGACAATCCTACATCCTGTTTAGGGTTTAATGCTCCAGGTTTTTTTTGATCTTTTTTGGCCACGAGGGAAAATAGACTTTCTAAATATGGGCTCTGTGTAATTTCCAACATATGGCTAAAATTTACCTGCACAGCATTATACAGTGATTATCCGGGGATTATAAACTTTTGCAGCTACGTGACATCTTTAATGATCAATCCCGCAACCTGTGCAAGATTGCGTAGTTCGCAAAGTGTGGGATGAAAATTTTTGGTTTGATATAAAAGTTCAGTTTCTTCCGCTAATTTGGTGATCTCAAGTTTCAATTCCTTCTGCCCGCTATTACCACTTTGTGTAGCGAGATAGTACTGCTGCATAAAAGATTGAAGGCTTGCTTTTAATTTTTCATATTGGACAATATAAGCAGGAAAGGTTTCGGGTACCGGAGTACTTTCAGAAGACAGATCTAAAGAAGTTTTATAGCCAATTTCCTTATCCTCAATCACCTTTTTTGCCGCTTCGTGCGCAAACACAAGGGCTTCCAGAAGCGAATTGGAGGCGAGCCTGTTGGCTCCATGCAACCCGGTATGGGCACATTCCCCATTGGCATAGAGATTCTCAACGCTTGTGGTGGAATTACGGTCTACCGCTATTCCGCCACATTGATAATGTGCTGCGGGAGTAACGGGAATCAGTTCGTTGAAAACATCAATGCCCACCTGCCGGCACTTTTCAATTATGGTAGGAAAATGAGCGCTGAAACTATCCTTCTCAAGATGACGACAGTCCAGATAGACGCAAGGTTCACCGCTTTTTTGTAATTCTGAAAAAATGGCGTGGGAGACAATATCGCGGGTGGCGAGTTCTCCCGAAGCATCATAATCAAAAACAAAGCGGGATCCCGCTTTATTGATCAATTTTGCCCCCGCACCGCGAACAGCTTCAGAAATAAGGAATGCCGGATTTTCTTTTTTGCTGAATAAGGCGGTAGGGTGAAACTGTATAAAATGCAGGTCTTTTACTGCAGCCCCTGCACGGTGTGCCATTGCAACCCCGTCGCCCGTAGCTATCACAGGATTGGTAGTGGTCTCAAAAATTTGTCCACTCCCGCCCGTTGCCAGATAAGTGATTCCTGAATACAGGTTCTCAATGGCTCCGGTTTTTTTGTTGTAATATTTTAACCCCTCACAATTATTTTTTTCTACCAGGAGATCAATCGCATAATGGTGGGTAAAAAAATAGATATTCTTATAGGCTTCCAGTTTTTTTAGCAAGGCCCGCTCTATTTCATAACCGGTTTTGTCCTTATGGTGAAGAATTCGGGAGTGTGAATGGCCTCCTTCAAGGCCAAGGTCCCATTCCCCACTGGGTTTTTTGTCAAAAGAGGCGCCCCATGCTATCATTTCCAAAAGCCGCAAAGGAGCTTTATTTACAACCATTTCTACCACTCCGGTATCGCAAAATCCTTTCCCCGATTTCAGGGTGTCTGTGATATGGGCATCAAAAGTATCTGTAAGAGTGTTCATAACCGCCGCGATCCCGCCCTGGGCATATTTGGTATTGGTCTCATTCTTATCGGCCTTGGTAAGGACGCAAATACTCAGGTCGGGGCGTTTTTGCGCCACTTTAAGAGCAAAGGACAAGCCCGCAATGCCTGAGCCCAATACGAGTACATCTGTATATGCCATCTGTTTTTATTTTAAAGCCAACATTTGTTCTATGGGTTTAATAGCTTTTACCCGCAACATTTCGTCTATGGTAACCTCGGGTGTTTCGTCTCTTAAACAGCGGTATAGCTTCTCCAGGGTATTCATCTTCATAAAAGCACATTCGCTGCACGCGCAGGAATTATCTTCCCTGGACGGGGCCGGAATAAGGGTTTTTTCAGGAACTTGTTTCTTTAGCTGATGCAGGATGCCGGCCTCGGTGGCAACAATAAAGGTTTCGGCTTCACTTTTTAGGATATATTGAAGCATTTGAGAGGTTGAACCTATGCAGTGAGCCACCTGCAGAATTGGATCTTCAGACTCGGGATGAGCTACGATCTTTGCTTTGGGATACTGGAGGTGGAGCTCTATAAGTTTATCTATGGAAAAAGCTTCATGTACAATACAGGCACCGTCCCATAACAACATATTTCGCCCTGTTACCTTGTTAAGGTAAGCTCCCAGGTTCTTATCCGGCGCAAAAATAATTGACTGATCTTTTGGAATTGAATTTATAACCTTCTCGGCATTTGAAGAAGTGCAAACATAATCGCTCAGGGCTTTTACTTCAGCACTTGTGTTGATGTAAGTTACCACTTTATGATCGGGATAATTTTTGAGGAATTCAGCAAAATCTGTTGCAGGGCATCCGTCTGCAAGGGAGCAGCCCGCATTGAGGTCCGGAACCAGCACTTTTTTACCGGCATTTAAAATCTTGGCGGTTTCAGCCATAAAAAAAACTCCCGCAAAAACTATGATATCGGCCGATGTCTCCGCAGCTTTTTTAGCCAGCTCCAGGCTGTCACCAACAAAATCGGCAATGTCCTGAATTGCTTCTTCCTGGTAATAATGGGCAAGGATTACCGCATTTTTACTAATTCGAAGTTCATTTATTTTTTCAATGGTCTCTAATTGCGTTTTCATAACGAATGTTATTTAATCCCTCCTTGAGAGTTGCCCCCAAGGTTTTTGATTGTTTTTAATTTTTTTTTGCTGAAACTCTTATGATCCTGAAGCTTTATCGATCCCGGTATACAGGCTAATAGATTTTATAGGTCCTATGTCTTGGTTGGACATAGCTGTCATATTTGTTGACCTCATTTGATGGAACTTCTTTTTCAGAGCCGTTTGGTTGCAATCTTCAATTTTTAGTTCTTCTTTTTCTTTTTTTTCTGAATCAAGGCAGTAAAAGCAGTATTTTTTCAGTTTGAATTAATTTTGCTAAATGTAAACTTGTTCTATTTTTTAATAGGTGACCAAAATCATAATAAGCTAAAATTTGTGAAGAGATGTGGCTTGTTATACCCTTGAAATAACGGGTTTAACAGAAATCCGGGTTCTAATGTCATGATTTTTTCAAAAAAATGACGGGTAGTGGGTAAACTGGAAAAAATAAAAATGTAGGTTGAGCCTGAAATGGGTTGAGATCTTTCAAAATCAGAACAAGAATAAGCTTCTGGAATACCGGGGAATTTGTTGAGGAAGATTAATAGTTGGATATCTTTTTTAAGGGAGACAAAGAATCGAACATAAACAAAAAAGAACATCTCCCGGTTTTGGGAGATGTTCAGGGAAATCAACAAATCAAAACAAAACCAGAGGTACGTTTTCCAATCCTGTTTTGTAGCTTTTTATTACTGAGGCATTATTATAGAAGATACTTAAAGGTATTTCTGAATCCCATCTATGGTATACGAAAAAACCAATGCCTTCAAATTCCGATTCTTGTAAAAATAATTTTCGATATCGATTTTGAATTTTTGATGATTGTTTAAATAATAGGTTTCACAATGCATATCATCACATTCTTTCAAACCATCCAGTTCAATGATAAATTCCCGGAGCTTATCTGAAAAGTCCTGATTTTTTATGTCAAGTGTTCGCAGTTCCTCAAGGAGGAATTTAATGTCCTCTTTGTTAATGGCTGTTTTTTCAACAAGAGGTGAGGAAAAAATTCTTTTATAAAATTGATTCTCGAGGCCAATATGTGTTACTTCAGATTTCCATTTATTGACATCTGTGCATAAATTCAATCGCTGGATATCCTCATCCATAAAATGTGGTTTAATTAGATCACTCATTTCTCTGTTTTTTCTATTAGGTCCAATTGTTCAACTTCTGTTATCTTAATGGCACTTTCTCCCGCTGGAAATTGCCATAATAGTTCATCTTCTTTAGCGTAGCCAAACAAGGCAAGCCCCATGGGAGCTAAAACTGAAATTTTATTCAGTTTAATATCACTCTTTTCCGGTGTGACCAGCTGGTAGGTCTTTGCAACATTGAAAGCTGTTTGAATGGTCACAGTAGAATTAAACCGAACTACATCTTCTGGCATATTTTTATTTGCGAGAATTTTAGCCTTTGCCAATTCATTGCTAAATTTCTCAATGGAAGCCCTGTATGTGGGATCCTTATGATAATGTGCCATCGATATGATGCGGCGGAGCAATTCATACTCCTTTTTCTCAACTATTATTTCCCCGTATTTCATGATTTTGTGATTTATGTTATTGGTCTGCCGTGTGATAACGTCAAATTCAGGTGAAAGCTCCGGAGGGAATCCTGGCATCTCCTGATCTTTTATAAATGGATTTTAAAAAGAGCTACCGGGATGTCCTTCCTGGAAATAGATATTTCTTCCAACCGGTTACTATTGTAGCACACTTGTATGCCGGGTACATTTGACTAAGGAAAAATCCCCCTTTGAATATATGCGGTTTCAATTCTTGAGATTGCAATAATATAGGCGGCTGTTCTCCAGTCTGTTTTTCTGTCTTCCACTTCCTTTTGAACCTTATTAAAAGCTTCTTCTATTTTTTTCTTCAGTTTTTCCATGACTTCTTCGAGTTGCCAAAGTTCACCATTTCGGTTTTGCAACCATTCAAAATAGCTTCCTATTACTCCGCCGGAATTACATAGAATATCCGGAATTATGGTGATTCCGTTTTCCAGCATGATTCTTTCTCCTTCATTATCTGTAGGGCCATTGGCGCCTTCAGCAACCACATTAGCCTTTATCATGAAAGCATTTTCACCGGTGATCTGGTTTCCTAAAGCTGCCGGAATAAGAATATCGCATTCAAGTCCAAAGAAATCTTTGGTATCTATTTCATTTGCCCCTGAAAATCCTTGTATAGAGCCCTTTCTTGGTTTAGAATGTTCAAAAAGCTCTTGTACATCAATGCCTTCAGCTTGATACAAGGTGGCATGTGCATCCTGTACTGCCAGTAAAACAGCGCCATCTTCAACAAGGAATTTAGAGCTCCAGTAACCAACATTTCCAAATCCCTGGACAATAAAAGTTTTACCCTTTAAATCCTCGCCCCTTTTTTTGTAGAGTAATTTTATGGTTAAATAAACGCCATATCCGGTCGCTCTGTCCCTTCCTTCCAGTCCACCGGAGCCAACAGGTTTTCCCGTTACAACGTGCTGATTTCTGGATCTTTCCGAAGTTGGTTTAGTAGACATATAGGTATCAGCAATCCAGGCCATCGTCTGGGCTGTGGTATTAACATCTGGTGCCGGGATATCATAATCCGGCCCAATATTTTCACCTAAGGCATAGGTAAACCTACGGGTAATACGTTCTAATTCCGAGTCGGAATAATTCCGGGGTTCAATTTGTATCCCTCCTTTTGCACCACCATAAGGCAAACCGGCAAGGGAGGTTTTCCAGGACATCCACATCGCAAGGGCTTTTGCAGCATCAACATCTACAGATGGATGGTATCTAAGTCCACCCTTGTATGGTCCAAGCGCGTTGTTATGCTGCACCCGGTACCCGGTAAAAATTTCCACCTGCCCATTGTCCCTTTTCACAGGAAAATGTACGATAATTTCATTGTTGGTGATTGCCAGGATCCTCCTGATATTTGGATTGAGGTCTATAAGATCTGCTGTAGCATTAAACTGCTTCATCACTGTTTCATACATCCCCTGCTTAGTCTCTTTTTTTGTAGTTATCATAGGTAGATAATTTTTATTTTTTATTGGTCTCCAGATAGCTATCTGGAGCAATTCGCATATTCCTGCCCGCTGGCAGACGGGTTCACCGGTTTTTGCACCGAGTTTCCGTAATGCTCAATTCATAGTTTTTTATTCAAAATGTTGACAATATATCTTATCGTTCTGACGCCAAAGACAGTGAGCATTGTTATCACAGCTAATACATAATCCCTTTGTTAACGCAACTTTATTTGAAGAAGGCATAACGACCTTATGGCCAACCGTATTCAAGGTATCTTCCATTAAATTTTTCACAAGATTCATTGTTGTTTTTTTAATTATTCACTCTATTCTCCTGGTTGCGCTACTAAGGACAAAGGACGTGCCCAATAAAAAAATCAATTGAGTTTTTTCTTGTAAAATAATGAAAACAAGGTGTTTAAGTGCGAATAGTGTTTGTGGAGAAGAATTTTTTCCGAAGAGAAATTACCCGCACAGGAAGAAATTACCCGATTTAATCTCTTTCCGGCGATTAAGATGGAAAAGTTTAGAAAGTAAATTATAACTGGAACTACCCCGGCCTTTGGCCACCCTCCCAATTTTTATCGGGAATGGAAAGCAGGGGGAGCTTTTTCAGCGCAACTTTTAAACTCCTACCCAGTAAGTGTTCGGGCAAGTTGAACTTTTGAACTTTTAAACTTTTAACTTCTGGCGTAGGGTTTTTCGGTCGATCTGAAGAATTTCGGCAGCTTTGGTTTTGTTGTTGTCCACTGCTGCAAGTACTTTTAAAATATAGGCTTTCTCTATTTCCTTTAAGGGCCGGGAAATGCTGTCATCTTTAGGTTCGGGATATTTTAAATACCTGGGAAGGTCATCCACTGTTATGGTGTCCCCGCTCATTATTATTGTTCGCTGAATGATGTTTTCCAGTTCTCTTACGTTCCCCGGCCAGGAATGGCGCTCCAGGATTTGCATGGCCTTTTCTGAAATTTTTATGTTTGGTTTTAAATATTCAATGCTGTATTTTTTCAGTAGGTTTTCAGCAATGGGAGCTATATCCTTTTTCCGGTTTCTAAGTGGAGGGATCTCAATATTTACTACATTCAACCGGTAAAAAAGATCCTCCCTAAACGTTCCTTTCTGTACCATGTCCATAAGATTGGAATTGGTTGCTGCAATGATCCTTAAATTTAGCTTTTGAGTAGATTGGGCTCCTATCCTGCGGACCTCTTTTTCCTGAAGCACCCTCAATAAACTGGTTTGCACCTTTAGTGGTGCGGTCCCTATTTCATCCAAAAAAATAGTACCTCCGGATGCCGCCTGGAAAAAGCCATCCCTGGTATCATTTGCGCCCGTAAAAGCTCCTTTTACATAACCAAAAAGTTCTGCCTCGAGTAAATTTTCGGGAATGGCACCGCAGTTTACTGCTATAAAAGGATTCCCGGCAAAGGAACCTTTGTAGTGGATCGCCCTGGCTACCAGTTCTTTTCCTGTGCCGCTTTCTCCCTCGATAAGTATGGTTGCCCTGTTATTCCTTACCCGTTCAATAATATCAATTAACCGCTCTGTTTCTTTTGATTGTCCAACAATTCCGGCATACACAATGTTCCCGGCTTCGTTTGCTGATGGTTTCTTTTGCTTTGCAGCTTGTGGTAATTGCCGGTTTTGAAAGGATTTTTCTACGGCTTTTTTTAATTCCTCATTTGTAAAAGGTTTTACCAGGTAATCGAGCGCACCCGATTTTACCGCATCTATAGCGCCATCCACCGAAGGAAACCCCGTAATTACAAGTTTTGGAATCGCGGGAAAATGCTCCTCCACATATTTTACCAGTTCCATTCCATTAATTCCCGGCATTTGAAGATCTGTAATTAAAAGATCTATTTCTGAAAATTTTAGGATTTCAAGAGCCTCTGTTACCGATGAAGCTTTGTAAGTATGAAAATTTTGAGATTTTAGGTTTCGCTGTAAAACCTCCAGCATATCATAATTATCATCTACTATAAGGATATTTTCTTTTTTCAGGCTCATGATCAGGTGCTTAATGGTAATTTTATTTGAAACACTGTTCCTTTGGGAGTGTTGTCAAAAGTAATGATATTGCCCCGGTGGCTTTTTATGATTCCATGAACCACACTCAATCCTAGTCCGGATCCCTCACCCAAAGGTTTGGTGGTAAAAAAGGGTTCAAAGATCCTGGCCCTTATTTCTTCTTTAATTCCCGGGCCCTCATCGGCTACTTCAATAAAAAGATGTGAATTCGTGCTATAAACCTTGATCTCAATTTTTCCGTTTTCCGGAGATGCATAAATAGCATTGATAAGAATATTGAATAATACCTGACTTAGCTGAATACTGTCAAACCTGGCCTGTATTTTTTCATCATTGATTTGAAAACTGTGAGAGACTCCGGCCTTTTTAAAGTTAGGGCCTAATAAAGACAATGCCTGGAGGATTACCGGTTTAATTTCTATAAAATCCATATTCTGTGGCATTTCACAGGCGAAGAACATCAACTTCTTCACCACCTCACGGGAATAGATTGCGGATTTTATAATCTTACCAATATCAGCTTTTATTTGCGGGTTTTTGGTTTGTGCCTCAATTAATTCAGCAAAGCCTAAAATATTTCCAAGTGGCGTATTAAGCTCGTGGGCTATTCCTGCGGTTATTTCTCCTAAAATTACCAGGCGGTCGTTGCGTTGCGCGGTTCGCTGGAGGATCTCTTCCTTTTCCTTGTTTTTTTCCCTTTCATAAAAAGTGCTTAACTCGTAAGCTACTTTATTTAGTAATTGTTGCTCTTCCTGCAGGAAATATTTTTTAGAAAATTGGGGTTTGGGATAATGTACTTTAAGAAATCCGCACAAATTTTTATAAACCAGGATCTCACAGGTTTGAAAAACGGTATTTTTGGGAACGGTAGCAGTCTGAAAGGAGTGATTATCAAGTTCTATTTCTACGATGGCTGCATTGGAAAACCGCCATGCTTTTTGCAGGATTTCCGCTATTTCACCTATGGTTTTATCCAGGTCCTGCTCGTATTTTGCCAAAAGCGAAGAGATATCATAGAGACAAGACAACTCCTTTATACGTTCCTGAAGTTTTTCTTCTGTAGAAATTATAGACGGCATACTAATGGTTAATTCCGGAAAAATAGTGTGGTTAAGATTCATTAAATATAGGCTAAATTTCATTTAGGATCAACAGCATCAATGGAACCTGTTTACCAAAAAATGTAAAAGTTTTAGTAGTTGTAGAATTAGGTTACCCAATGTCTTAACATAATTGCCATTAACAGCACAAGGATCCAAACTGCAATACTAATTTTTCTGTTCCTGTCCCAATTTTTTAAATAATGGTCCATTTTTGAACAGTACTTGGATTCTGTTCCTTTATTTAGCGGAAACTCTTCTAAAAAAACATCCATCCCTGTAATTTTTGCGATCCCTCCTTTTTTGGTTAAAAATAATTTTTTGTCTTTTAAAGATATCATGTCGTATTTAACCAGGATCTCAAGTTGTTTTATCCTTTCTTTTTCGTCCAATATTACATCCTGATCACCAGCGTCTATAAATTTTAATATTCTCACCATATCTTCTTCCATTTTATAAAATATCGCAGATTAGCGTGGAAAATGGCTAAAACAGACCATGAACTTTAGCTAGCAGTTTTAAATAGTTAAATAATTAAACAGGAATAACAACTGATACAAAGGATATGCCTAAAGAAATAGAAAGACGCTTCTTGTTTTATTATCCTGAACTTCAGAAGTTTGTGGTAAAATTAATTATTTAAGGAATTTGGTTTCGGGGAGGAATTTCCCTGCAAGGGAGAATATACCCGGTAGAAAAGATGAATAGAGGTGACTGCAGGAGTGATTTTTAAAAATTATGATTCCTTCAGAAGGAAGGATCTTTAGAAAAAAATGATGTACTATTACAAAGTAATACGACATTATTTGGCGTGTGCTTTCCTTTTCTTTGATGTAAATATTAAAAAGAGGGTTGTGTTTTAAGAAATTGTAGAAAGGTGCTTACTTTAACCACAAAGGGCGCAAAGTCTTGCTCTTCAATTCGGCATTGCTGTCAAGTAGTCCTATTCTAATTTTCGAATCAATAATTAATCATGGTTTATTTCCAAATATCATTTTTTCTTTGTGTCCTTGGTGTTTTTTTTTCTTTGTGTACTTTGTGGTTAAAAAGATGCGTAGCAAACCGGCAATTCTAAACTGAGATATATAAATTAAACCACAATTTTTTTAAACATAACCAGAACCATTAATTAAACATACATGAAAACACTTTATTTACACGGATTGGAAAGCAAATTGAGCCAGGAAAAAAGAACGATTTTGGAAAGATTTGGGGAGGTAAGTGCGCCAGATCTGGATTACTATAACAACCCGGATGCAATAGAAAGTATCGTGGAAAAATATGGAAAGACGGGAATAGATGTGGTGATAGGGAGCAGTATGGGAGGCTTCGCTGCATATTATGTTTCTACAGTAGTAGGGAAACCCGCCTTGCTCTTCAATCCGGCTTTAAGAAAGCGTTCCGTGGAACAAAGCATACCTTCTGTTGCTATAAATTCTTATACCCTGAAGCATTTTGTGATTGGTGCAGATGATCCTGTGGTGCATCCCGGAGACACCCTTAATTTCATTGCCGAAACCTACAATGAGTTCACAGATTTTCACCTTCATATCCGGCCAAAACTCTTCCACAGCATCCCTATTGATGTATTTGAGGAAGAAGTTGAGAAATTTTTCAATGAGTTTATGGGAAAATAAATCAAACG
>JAWOHC010000001.1:0-6782 GCA_046496275.1 Gillisia sp. | reverse complement strand
TTTTTTCCTAACGGGATTACCGCTGTGCAACTTTTCTACGTGATTTCAGGATTTTATATGGCCCTGATCCTTAATCGAAAATACACAGACCAAAAAGATGCCAATTGGTTATTTTATTCCAACCGGTTTTTGAGATTGTGGCCGTCTATATTTTTAGTCAATATCTTGGTGCTGACAAGTTTTTTGATATTCGATCACGTTGTGTTGTTCAATTATGAAAAGCCCCTTGAAGAAGCGCTGGGGTTCTTTTCCGGACTGGATATCTGGTCCAAGTTGTCCATAATTGGTGCCAACATTCTCGTTTTGGGGCAAGATGCACTTTGGTTCCTTCGCTTTGACGATTACAGCGGTATTTCTTTTGCCCCCTTTGGAGACGATCCAACGCACAATGGGTCATCCTTTTCTTTAAACCATCCACTTTTTACCGTCGCTATCGAAGGCTGGTTTTATCTAATTGCACCGTTAGTGCTCAGGCGTGGTTTGATCGTATCCTTTTTGATTGCATTTATGGGGGCATTGTTTCACTTGTCATTAGTGGTTGGAGGCCATTATCACCTTAGCTGGAGTTACTTTTTTTTCTTTTCAGCCTTTTACTTCTTTTTCTTGGGAGCATCAGCGTTTCATTTTTTTATGGGAAAAAAATATATAAAAGGCTTTGGTAGGATAGTTCGTGAAAATCGTTTTTTATTCACGTTCATTTGTTCCGCAGTTGTTTTATTTATTCTGTCGATATATCGACTCCTTCCAGTTCCTGGGATCTTTTTAGATGCTGCCCAGGGTCCGGTCCTGGCGCCCCTTTTGGCTTTAACAATTCCGGCTATGTTTCTAATCTCATCAAAATCTGCCTATGACAGGTTTATCGGTGACTTGTCTTTCAGCATTTATATCGTTCACTATCCCATACTGGCCTGGTATAAAATCTTTGTACCATCAGAGTGGCTTTTCCGTGCTACATTGATATCCAGTATTTTGGCCGCCATTTTTCTTTATATGGCAGTTGAAAAACCTGTTGATCGCTGGCGCCAGAGACGGGCCCTTTCCAGTGGAGTTTACATATAATGGAGAATTCACAAAAACAAAGGTGGTCCCAATGGCGAAGGCTGCAACATGAATTCGGATGCTTTCTTATCGTTGGTTCAACAGCCGCATGTGTTCATTTCGGCATACTTTGGCTGGGTGTTGTCCGGCTTAAGCTGGAAGGGACTTTATCGACAACGCTGGGTTTTATTATTGCCTATGTTGTGAGTTATATTTTAAATTACTTTTGGACATTTAAAAGCAAGGCTTCCCACGGAGTGGCCTTTTTTCGATTTGTTCTTATAGCCGTATGCGGCTCATTGTTAAATGCTCTCATTTTTGCCGGTGTTAAGTACGGTTTTGATACGCACTTTCTTTTGGCACAAGTCGCAGCCACGGGGATTGTTTTATTTTGGAATTTTTCTTTATATAGGATATGGGCATTTCGTTAGGCTTGATGCGTGATCCGGCCGATGTTCATCTAAATTATTCCATGAGTTGGTTGAATATTATGATTAAAGAATTGCAACCATACGGTTTATTGTTTAATTTTGACAGGGTCATTAAATTACTTCCAAAATATTATCTTGACAATTAAATAGAATTTAGTTAATTTTCGAACAATTTACATGAACAAGTTGATTAAAAATGACCAATAAGTGATTTTTAAGTGTTCCCCGATTAAAGTTGATCTATAAAAAGACATTCGTTATTCTTCAAAATCAAAGGTTCAGGATATTATGAAAATGAAGAAGATACCTGTTAAGGATAGTAAATTGCAACAAGTACTTGTGGTTGGCGCTGCAAAAGGCATAGGCTTAGCATTGGTAAATGCTCTTTCCAATCAGGGTTTCAATGTTATAGCTGCAGATAATGATTTACCGGCATTGAAAAATTCTGTTCAAACGCTTCAGGGAATAGAAACGGTTTTGATGGATATAACGGACAGCCAATCAGTCCATAATGCCTTGGCAAAGATGCCCAAACTTGATGCGGTAGTTATCTCTGCGGCAGCACATAGTGCTTATCCTATCGAATACATCACCGATGAACATTTGATGCGCATTGTCGATATCAATTTCACCGCTCATGTCAGATTGATTCGGGATGTATTGCCTTTGTTAAAAAACGGGGGAAAACTGATTGGTCTTAGCTCGAATTCCGCAGGAATTGGGGTTCCGATGGAGTCAATTTATGGTGCGACAAAGGCTGGAATAGAGCGTGTCTATGAGGCGCTATCGATTGAGCTTTCCTATCGTGGTATCAAACCGGTTATCATTCAACCCGGCAATGTCAATACCGGTTTTAACGAGACAGGAAATGAATACAGGCCAAAGGGCAATTTATTCATAGACACCACTTATGAGAATATTGTGAAATCAATAGACAGTCGATTTGGGATTCCACCTGAAACCGTGGCAAATACTATTGTTAAGGTAATAAAAAGTCCTAACCCCGGGATGTGCTATATAGTCGGCATGAACGCGTATAAAACCCATTGGGCGCGAAGATTGCTGGGTGTCAGCACAGCCTTGAAAGTAATGAAGAAGTATTTTAAAATCAGTTAATTTTGTTAAAAATATTTTAATTAAAAAGATGATGAAACCCGATTTCAGGCGATGTGTTTTCGGCATTATTGACGCTTTGATTGCTGATTTTAAAACGGCTGGGAGGGATACGGCACGGCCGATAATTGAAAAAACATCTCTTTTTGTTTTATCCCGGCATTCCAACATGCCTGATTACTTGCGCTTGCCATTCAGAGCCTTAACCCTTATATTCGATTCCGCACCTATTTTGACCCACGGACGTCCTTTTCATCGATTATCCGGAACACTTCGCAAGCAGATTGTTAAAAAGTGGAAAAGCTCCTCCATTTCATTTAAAAATGATTTCATCAGATTTTTTGAAACGCTTGGTATCTTTGCCTTTTATTCATACAAGGAGCGATTTTCCATAGATGCTGACTAAAAAACACGATGACCGATTCCATTAAAACATCTTTTGCAGTTATCGGTTCCGGCCCCGGTGGTTCAATAACAGCGGCTTGTTTGGCTGAAGCCGGATATCAGGTTTTGTTGGTTGAAGAAGGGTCAAATCTTGCTCTTGATTCCGCACCTCACTTTTCTCTTGAGGAAATAAGTCAAAAATATCGTAATGGCGGCATCACGGTTGGCATGGGTAAAACTAAAGTTGCTTATGTAGAGGGCCGGGTCGTTGGCGGAGGCAGCGAAATCAACCGCGGAATGTATCACCGTATTCATGGAGAAACACTGGAACAGTGGAAACGTGACTATAAAGTTGAATCTTTATCTCTTGACCTGCTGACTCACAACTATAAGACCTGCGAAAATATTTCGAAGGTTTCGGATTTACCTGTTGCCCCACCCGACTATTCAATCAAGCTTCACGAAGGTGCTGTGAGTTTGGGATGGAAATCCAGGCAGGTACCCAGGCTTGTTCTTTACCAAAAAGATTCTCAAGGACGGGTCACAGGGCGCAAGGAGTCCATGACTACAACATGGATTCCTCGATTTATTGCTGCAGGTGGTACGCTTATGTCGGATACCCGTATTAAAAAAATAAGGCAACGTGGCAATAAATGGTATTTGGATGGCGTTAAGCAAGTTAACGGTCATCAACCGGTTAAAATTGTTGCGAACGGCTTGTTTATTGCTTGCGGGGCAATTCATACGCCGGCTCTTCTTCGGCGCAGTGGTTTAAAAAAAAATATCGGCAATTCATTAAAATTTCATCCCATGTTAAAGGTAGTGGCACAATTTAAAGATGAGATCAACCAGGCTGACGGAATTGATCCTGTTCACCAGGTTGTCGAATTCGATCCAAGATTCAGCATGGGGGTTTCAATGAGCCTCAAGCCGCTTTTATCACTTACGATGCTGGATCATCCTGATTATCTGGCTGAAGTGGATAAAAATTGGAAACATATGGGAATTTATTATGTGCAGTCAACAAAAGGGAGCGCAATTGTGCGAAACGTGCCGGGCTATACAGACCCTTTGATTCGCATAAATATGGGCCCTGCTGAACTGGCGGATATTGAAGAAGGCTTAATTAAATTGTGTGAAGTATTATTTGCGGCTGGAGCCACGGTTATCTATCCTGGCATTGTTGGCAGCCCGGTATTTCGCAGTCCGAACGATTTTAAAAAAATTAACTCCTCATTGCTTCTTGGCCGTGCAAATTTATCGACGCTCCACTTGTTCTCGAGTTGCCCGATGGGGGAAAACCCAAAAAAGTGTGCAGCAGATTCATATGGGAAAGTTCATGGTGTGGATCGTTTATATATTAACGATGCCTCTCTTTTATGTGGACCTACAATCATTAATCCTCAGGCAACAGTAATGGCGATTGCCCATAGAAATATCCAAGAATTCTTAAACAAAAGACCTAACATATGAAACATTTAATAACCGGCGGTTCGGGATTCATAGGTAACCTTGTCGCACGCGAATTGCTTAAACGAGGAGATAGAGTCCATTGTGTTGATATATGGGAAGATCCATCCCGGCCTAAGGCGATTGAATTTACCAAAGCCAGTGTATTGGATCGTGCTTCGGTACGCTCAACTTTGAAAAAGGTTGATGTTGTTCATCACAATGCGGCTCTAGTGGCACAATGTGATGCCGGAGACGAGTTTTGGAATGTAAACGTCGAAGGTACCCGCGTAGTTATTGAAGAAGCAATCCGGGCGAAGGTAGGCGCCATAATTCATACCAGTTCCACTTCCGTCTATGGTTTACCTCCACATGATGGAAGCCCGATCACAAAAAATACCCCGACCAAACCCATTGAGCCCTATGGACGCTCTAAACTTGCCGGTGAAAAATTGGCCGAAGAGCTTTGCGCTGAAGCCGGCGTGCCGCTGATCACGATACGACCCAGGTCTACATTGGGTGCGGGACGGCTGGGAATTTACCAAATTCTTTTTGAATGGATTTCAGAAAATCGCAACGTGTACACAATTGGCGATGGGTCTAATATTATGCAGTTTATTCATGCCCATGATCTCATGTCTTTATATATGCTTGCTCTGAATTCTGGTAAAACCGGTACCTATAACGTCGGCACGGACGAATTCAGCACCTTGAAAACTGACTTGGAAAGTCTTATCGAACATGCAGGAAGCAGTTCTAAAGTAAAAACCCTTCCAAAAGGTGTCACCAATGTCGCATTGGAACTATTATGGAAAATGAAGCTTTCTCCACTTTCTCCATATCATTATTTAACTTATCATACATCTTGTTACTTTGACATACAACCATGTCTTGAACTAGGTTGGAAGCCCGAATATTCCAATATAGCCATGCTGAAAGAAAGTTATGATTGGTTTCTAAAGATTAAGAATAATGACCAAGCCATCAAATCACTTAGATCGCCACACCGCGCCCCTTTGCAGCAAAAAATACTAAAAATTCTGAAGCGGTTTTCTTAGTGGTTGTTTATTCGTTTATTGTTTATCATTCAAGTCACCAAGCCGAAATACTTGTCCTTTAAGGTGCGTGGAAAGGATTTCCCGTACCCGCAAAAAATCATATCGGATTTATGCAATGTTATGAATAATCAAAACAAGGTTCATTTATATGATGTTAAAAGATTAACAGGAGTTGCAATATTGTTGGTTGTTATGGGACATCTTGCAACAGGAAATGCTGTTTATACGAAGGGAATGGAGTGGTACAAATTTTTTAGTTTTTTAATTTATTCATTTCATATGCCTTTGTTTATGTTTATATCAGGATTTATATTCTATTATACTTATCCTGGAATTAATCAGTTTTCGGAGTATAAGCAATTTGTAAAGAAGAGGTTTATAAGATTGGCACCGTCTTATATTCTTTTTGCATCAATAATTTTTAGTTCAAAAATAATTCTGGAATCTGTCTTTATTATTGATAATCCTGTTAAAAGTTTTCAATCTTTTTTTGAGGTTTTTTATAAGCCAACCCAAAGTTACGCCGGCTTTTTATGGTATATATATGTTCTGTTTGAATATTGTTTGGTTATGCCGATTTTGGTTAAATTGACTAACAATCGAATCGGGTTAATCCTGATAGCATCAATCCCTTTACATTTTTTGAGAGTTACAAATTTTCTAGGTCTGAATTTCTTTCTGCAATTTCTTTTCTTTTTTGTTTTTGGAATGTATGCAGCAAAAAATATAAGTAAATATTATGAAATAATAGATGCTTACAGAATGATTTTTATTTTGGTTTTCGGAATTTCATTAATTGCTTTTTTTTACTTGCCTGTTCCGAAAATCATAATGGGGATTATTTCTATTCCGGCTATTCATAGTCTTGTCAGGTTTGATAGGTCGGAAAAAAATAACATGTTATGGACATTAGGCCATTTTACATTCTCAATTTATTTAATGAATACTTTGGTTGGAGGATTTGTAAAAGCTATTGGTTTTAAATTTTTCAATTGGAGCTATTCAAGTTTTTACTTTCCGGCAATTGTTATGATACTGTCAATGCTAATTGTTCCCATTTTTTTAAAAAAATATATTATTAATAAAATACCCATAATTCAAAAGTACGTTGGATAAAAGCAAGTCAATGTCATTAGCTTATCTAGAAAATTTTACTGATTTAAAAAGCTGGTATGATTAGTTAGCATTTATCAGAATTTATCACAGGGCATTACCGCATTTTTATCTGCATCTAATTATGGATTTTACAAGACCGGAATTTTGCGATAAATAGAAGGATAATTTAAAATTTGCTTATCGAAAATAGAGC